>NZ_JBBAXC010000006.1 GCF_037120725.1 Bacillus spongiae | reverse complement strand
TTTACCCATCTTCTAATTTGTCCATTATCAGGAATGCCATATTTTTTAGCCAATAACTTAAATCCCATTGGTCCTTCTAGATATTCTTTAACAATGGTTAATTTTAAATCGTCACTATATTTTTCCATACAAAAACACCCCAAAAATTAGTTTTTAACTCTAACTTTTGGGGTGCAGAACCTTAAGTGGTCTTTTCATGATTATTTGCTCTTTCCCGTTTTTCTCATAGAGGTAAGCTGTAAAAACATCTCTTCAATCGTCATAGCACCTGAAGATTTGTCCATATTCTCCATCATTTCTTGTCGTTTTTCTTGTAACTGACGGATTGCTAATAGAAAGGAGTCATTTGTTAACTCTTCCTCTTCTAGCTTTAAAGCATAACCTTGCTTTACAAACGAATCCGCATTGATGATTTGATCGCCTCTACTCGCATTTTTTGAAAGTGGAATTAAAAGCATCGGCTTTTTCAAAGCCAATAATTCAAAAATGGAGTTTGAGCCTGCCCGACTAACGACATAGTTTGTAGCTGCGAGAAAATGCGGCAGTTCACTTGTTACATATTCATATTGACGATAGCCCTCTTGATTAAATGATGGATCTACATTGTCCTTGCCACAAATATGGATAATTTGAAAGGTCTTAAGAAGTTCTGATAAATTCGTCCGAATCGCTTCATTAATTTTCTTTGCTCCTAAGCTTCCTCCCATCACTAATAAAATGGGTTTGGCACTATGGAAGTCTGCTAGTCGACGACCTTGTTTCGCATCTCCTTCAAATAGCTCTTTTCTAATCACAGCTCCCGCACAGACAGCTTTTTCTTCAGGTAGAGCCTTCAAAGTTTCTGGAAATGTCGTATATATTTTTGTTGCAAAAGGAGCTGCTAGTTTATTAGCTAAGCCTGGGGTGAAATCAGATTCATGAATGGCCACAGGGACACCTGCCATTTTAGCGGCCATTACTACTGGAACTGAAACAAATCCACCTTTTGAGAAAATAACGGAAGGCTTCTCCTTTTTTATTGTTGAATAGGCTTCCATAAAACCCTTCATGACGCGCAAAGGATCCGTGAAATTCTTCCAAGAGAAGTACCTTCTTAACTTCCCACTAGAAATCCCATGATATGGTATTTGACTAAATTCATTCGTAATGATTTCTTTTTCAATCCCATCTTTTGAGCCAATATACGTTACATCCCATTCTTGTTCTAAAAAATAGGGAATTAGCGCTACGTTAACAGTCACATGTCCCGCGGACCCGCCACCTGTAAATAATATTTTTTTGTTCATTCGTTGTTACTCCGTTCTTTCTATAAATTTTATCTATTTATACATCCCCGAAAAGTTCAAACTACATAATTAATTCAAGCTTGATAAACACTCTTGATTCGTTCGTTTGAATCTATTGTAGAGCGAGCCTCTTAAAATGTCTGACTATAATAGCTTTAGGCTACTTATGCACGATACGTGTTGACATTGAAAGAACTCATCCCACTATTCTACCATATCATACTCGTTTACATTACTCATCTCTATTATTGTCTACATTACACTTTCTAGGTAAGTGTAGTAATCTACAGTTAGCAAACAGGCTACGTTTCATATATTTTTTATGATTATATTCACAAAAATATACGTCCTTCGCATCCTTGATGTTTACTGATGCACACTATTATAAGAAGTCCGTTCATTTTAAAACGTGATACCGTGAACACCTAACATATTTACTCGTCTATGCCTTTCACACTTTACTTCCTATAAAGATAAGACAGAATTATTTAAATCCTCCCTTTCAAAAATTCCTGTGCTATAATTTACCACAATATAGATTGAATCTTATTTAAGCTGTGATGAAGGAGAATGGTTATGAAACAAACATTTTCAACAAAAGAAAAAATCATTCAATTATTTATTATATTAGTTCCAATTCTGATTACTCAATTAGGAATGTTCTCGATGAGCTTTTTTGATACAATGATGTCCGGTCAATATTCACATATTGATTTAGCTGGTGTGGCAATAGGGTCTTCAATTTGGATTCCGGTATTTACTGGGCTAAGTGGGATATTATTATCTATCACGCCAATTGTTTCACAAAATATAGGAGCAAACAATAAGGAAGATGTTTCCTTTTCAGTCGTTCAAGGTCTATATGCTTCACTAGCTCTATCCGTCGTTGTCATCATCAGTGGGTTTATTGTACTTGAACCGCTTTTAAATAATTTAGCCATCTCGGAGGAAACACGTCGAGTCGCTAAAGAATACTTAATTGCTTTATCATTTGGAATTATTCCCTTGTTTATTTCTAATGTATTACGCTCATTCATTGATGCTTTAGGTTATACAAGAGTGTCGATGATTATTACGTTAACATCGCTTCCATTAAATTTTATGTTTAATTATATGTTTATCTTCGGTAAATTTGGTCTACCTGAACTTGGAGGTGTTGGGGCAGGAATTGCTTCCTCTATTACTTATTGGATTTTATTATTTCTATCCTTATACATCATCCAGACGAAGCGTCCGTTTCAAACTTATCAAATTTTCTCGACCTTCTTTCCAATATCCTTAAAAAAATGGAAGGAAATCTTTTTAATAGGGCTTCCGATTGGTTTATCCATTTTCTTTGAAACAAGTATCTTTTCAGCAGTCACTTTATTTATGGACGAATATGGAGCTGTGGTGATCGCCGCTCATCAGTCTGCGATTAACTTTGCTTCCTTTCTATATATGATTCCGTTAAGTATTTCCCTTGCTTTAACCATTGTGGTAGGCTTTGAAGTTGGGGCGAAACGATATAGAGAAGCAAAACAATATGCCATAATGGGCATCTTGACAGCTGTATTGTTTTCCATTATTTGCGGAGTCTTTCTTTATTTCCAACGAGAAGCCGTTGCTTCCATTTATTCTGATTCACCAGAAGTAGTTAAACTAACGGCTCAATTTTTATTATTTGCGTTATTTTTCCAACTATCAGATGCCATACAAGCACCAGTTCAAGGGGCTTTGAGAGGCTATAAAGATGTAAATGTCACATTTATGATGACCTTACTATCCTACTGGATCATTGGGCTACCACTTGGGTACACCCTTGCGAATTATACAGATGCAGGTCCTTTTGGTTATTGGATTGGGTTGATTGCTGGTCTAACTGCAGGTGCAATTACACTTTCAGGAAGACTCTATCTTGTTCAAAAAAAGAATATACGACTAGAAAAGGGCTGATACATCTGTATCAGCCCTCTTTACGATAATATTTACCTAACACATCTTTGCCCCCAGTTACAGGGATAATACTTCCGGTCATAAAATCTGCTTTTTCCTCACATAAGAAAGCAACTACTCTTGCTATGTCTTCACCTGTTCCTGGACGCCCAACTGGAACCGTTTCATCCACCTGTTCTCGTACAGACGCTATGGTACTTTCCTTCCATTCTTCATGTATGTCACCTGGACAAACCATATTAGCTGTAATCCCATTTGATGCTTCTTCAATGGCGAGCGTTCTCGTAAAAGATGCTAAGGCAGCTTTACTAGCAGCAAAGGCAGACCTGTATATCCAGCCAGGAGCCGTTTCAACACGGTCAAAACCAAAGCTAATAATTCTTCCCCACTTCCGCTCTCTCATGGACGGAACAATCAATTTTGATAGATAAAAAGCAGAGTTTAAATTACCATTTACGATGTAATCCCATTCTTCATTGCTATAAGTATCAAAGTTTTTTCGTTCTTTAATATATGGACCAGCATTATGGATAAAAATATCAATATGATGATACTCTTCAAGGATATTTTCCATCATGTTTGAACACTCTTCGGAATTAGAAATATCACATTGAATCGCTTTTGCATGAACATTATATGTATGCTGTAGTTCCTTAACCAATCTATTCGCTTCGTCCTCACTATGTCGATAATTAATCAAAATTGTATGACCAAGTGATGCTAGTTCTCGAGCTATTTTCTTTCCAAGCCCTTTCGCTCCACCTGTTATTAAGACATTTTTCCTTTTCATTAAATCCTCTCCACAAACATGGCTTTATGTACATACTATTCTGAATGGAACATTATTGCAACTTTCAAGAATTATAGCGATGATTCATCCGTAAGAATTTTATCGTAGGCAAAGAATGGATTGCTTTTTCCAAATAGTGTTGGGATTGTGCCTATATTTCGATATCCATTTTTTTCGAATAGTTTTTGAGCGACTTTATTCTTACTATACGTATCTGTTTTCATATAAGGAACACCTTGTTCCATTGCCACTTTTTCAGCATGCTGAATTAATTTTGAGGCAATACCTCCCCCGCGGACATTAACATCTACGGCGATTCGGTGAAATACAAAGGCATCTCCTTTTTCCCTCCAAGATATCGGACGATATTCTTCTGCCTCTTCTTGATCAACGGTAATCATCCCAATTGGCTCATCCTCTTCATTAACCGCAACATAAAGAGTTTCATTTTGAATATCATTTTGAAAATCTTGTTTTCTCGGATACTCTTCTGTCCATTGGTCATTATGATTTTCCTTCATCACATCAATGGTATCTCTTACGATTTCCATTATTTTATCTATGTCTGATACTTTCCCTTTTCTTATTTTTTCCATCTTCATCTCCTCCTATATTCGGCGTCACAAACTCACATATAGTATTTGGATTTCACGATCTCATCATGCTATATTTATGAATTAAAAAACAGTTCCAAAATTAGAACTGTTTTTTATGACGTTAAATTGTTGCAGTACTTAACTACATTATAAATATTATTATATTTAGATAATTTTTTCAAGGCATGTGAATTCCTTAACGTTTACTTCAGTTTAGTTATTTTCTAGTTGCTGAAATTGTTGGACATAATACTGAATGATTTTGACCTTTGCAATATCAGTCATATCTGAACCCATAATGCGGTTGATTGCGAGTAGTAATTTATCTTCCTTTGCTCTTCTTAAACGAGGGTGAGTGGCTTCGTCCAATAATTCGCTTTTAATTGAACTTACTAATACGTCTATTTCATTACCTTTATCGACAGTGAATGAGCGATTATTCCACAATTTTTTATATTCTTCTAATAAGGTAATATCTTTCATAAAATCAGCTCCTTGACAAATACTAATCAAAACGATGAAAGGAGGACAGTATATTATGTCTACTCCCTATCGCTGTCCAAATTGTAAAACGAACAAAACTCGTTTTAATATGATTGAGCAAATTTCTCATGCCGTTAAAATTAATCCTGAATCAGGAGAAATAGTAGAGTCTTTTAACGATCACGACGCTGGCCCTTTTCATTTACCTTATAATGGTCCCGAGTATCGTATTCAATGTGCTGCATGTGGATTAATTGAAGATGAAAAAACATTTGCTAAATTTGGTGAGAGTCATTATTAATCTTCAAATGCGGCAAGCCCCCTACTATATAGGGGGCTTTTAAAACAGATCGAAGTGCGGCGTAAAACTAATCATCTATTTATCCTAATCGCTTTCGATTCGCGCCTTTATTTTCCATCGTTGCCCATAAAGCAGCTTCCTACCAAGGCAATGCTAGATGCTTCCATTCATTCTCCCATAGCTGCTGAATTTGAGTTAGCATTTCTTCCGGCAGTTCTTTCTCTGTAGCTGATAAATTTTCGCTTAATTGCTTACTGTTTTTTGCGCCTGGTATAACCGTTGATACTTCATTACGAGCTAAGATAAACCTCAGTGCAGCTTGCACGATTGATGTGCCGTCTTCTGTAAGAAACCCTAATTTAGATAATAATGTAGCTCTTTGCTTTATTTGCTCTGTAGTCCAACGACTTCTGATGCCTTCAAATCTACTATTTTCTGTATATTTCCCTGTAAGCCAGCCTGAATCTAACGGAACTTTTATAATTAGTCCAGCTTCTTTCTCTTTAACCAACTTAAATGCAGAGGCTGGCTCTTGATGAAAGATATTATACATAACTTCAACAACTTGGCTATTCGTTGTTTTCATTAATTCCGTCAAATCACGACTTGTATCAACGGAGGCTCCGTAAGCGCGTATTTTTCCTTCTGCCTTTAATTTTTCCAACTCTTCATAATGAGGACTATTTCCGTTTAAATACTCAAAAGGAGGGTTATGTAATAATATTGAGTCTACATAATCAGTTTGCAGTCGCTTTAAACTGGATTCAAGCGATTGCCGTAATTGCTTCACGTCAAAATTTTGGACATTATTTGGATGGTGACCAAATTTAGTATTAATAACGACTTGATCTCGCTTACCAAGTAACGCCTTACCTAATAATTCTTCGCCTATTCCTGCTCCATAATTAGGGGCTGTATCGAAGAAGTTACACCCTTGACTAATGGCTTCATGCACAAGTTGAATGGCTTGTCCATCCTCCATTTCGCCCCAATCTTTTTTATTTCCAAGTTGCCAAGCGCCAAATCCCACTTCTGAAACACGTATTCCAGTATTCCCTAACTGTCGATAGTTCATAGTAAACTTCCTTTCTATTTAGGGCCTTTACGAGTCTTCCCCCATAATATTTTAGACTGATTGAACAGCAAATCCTTATTGTTAGGTTGATTGCTTCGTTTAGCTTCTGTTTTAAAATCGTCCAAATTACAAATTAGAAAGCTCTTCCTTCAATTTCTCTATATTTAATTCCTCCCCAATGATGACCAAATTATTGGGCATATTCATATCTTCTGGAAAGTACAATGGCATTCCATAGGAATATTGAAATAAATAAGGATATTTAAAACCAGTAAATGGAATATATCCTTTCATTCGATAAATGGTATCAGGACATTGATGGAGCCACTGCTCAAATTGTTCTTGATCAATTGAATGATTAAACGTGTATACAAAGGCTTGAAGTAATGCTTGCTTACGATCATGCTTTTCCACTGCCTGCTGAATACCTTCTTCACTTGGATTTAATGATTGAATATCTGTTAAGGAGAGATTACTTTTTGTCGTTAGGATCGTTCGAGCTGTTGAATTAATCGATTGCATTTCAAAGGCTACCTGACCAACTTCAATCTCAAGTAATAAATCTGTTTTATTTAATAAAATTAAGTGAGCATGTTTAATTTGCTCTCTTAATAATTGCAGGACTTGAGGTGAAAGATCCTGTCGATTTTTCCATAAATGAACATCAACCGTTGTAATAATGCCTTTAAAGGACCACTGATGAGCAAATAAAGGAGACATCACACTATCTAATACTTCAACAGGATGAGCAGCACCTGTCGTCTCAATAATAAGTACGTCCCATTCTTTATTAAACAACAATTCTTGTAATTGTGACTCTAACTTCTCTTGAAGGGTACAACAAATACATCCATCTAATAATTCTTTTAAGGGGGTTCCCTCTTCCACCTCATGGGAATCTATTGACACTTTCCCTAATTCATTCATTAACACTGCTGGTTTCTTCCCTTGAGTTTTAAACATGGTAATCATGTTTTTTAGTAAAGTTGTTTTTCCACTACCTAAAAATCCGGATAATATATATACTTCTCTTTTCATATTTGTATTCCTTTCTTTTCCTACTGAACATACTTAATATAGTATCAGATACATATCGAAATCCATAGTAATCTCAATAAAATAAGACGATTTTTAACTGATCATCAAGAAGAGATTTATTCGATTGTGGTAGCCAAAAGTTCATGCAACATCTTTGTTCGTTTTGGCTATAATGTATATTGTTCTTCCATAAAAAAGAGTTTGTCTACTTTATGAAACAAACTCCATCATCATGCTTTATTTGTATTCTACATCGAAATGGCCTGAATGCTTGTCAACTTTGCTATCAGCCCTTCTCCTTCATATACAATGAACAATCTCTTTCACTTACGTAGTATAGTACTCTTTATACCATTTCACAAACTTAGAGATGCCCTCTTCAATTGAAACCATTGGTTTATAGTTTATTTCTTGCTCGAGATCATCTATATCCGCGAATGTTTCGAGCACATCACCTGGTTGCATTGGCAATAATTTTTTTACAGCTTTCTTACCGATATTTTTTTCTATCACATCGATAAAATCACTTAATTGTACAGGCTGGTTATGTCCAATGTTATAGATTTTATAAGGAAGGGAATGATCTAATGAAGGTCCTTTCTTCCATAATCGCATGATGCATTCAACGACATCATCAATATAGGTAAAGTCTCTTCTCATCTTTCCATAATTATATACCTCAATAGGCTCTCCATTACTAATAGCACGTATAAATGAAAAATAAGCCATATCTGGTCTACCCCAAGGTCCATAAACCGTAAAAAAGCGTAAACCGGTTGTCGGAAGGTTGTATAAATGACTGTAAGTATGAGCCATTAACTCATTTGCTTTTTTAGTGGCGGCGTACAAACTAACCGGATGATCCACACGATCCTGAACAGAAAAAGGAACCTTCGAATTATTGCCATATACTGAACTGGAGGATGCATATAATAAATGATGAACTTGATGCTTTTGACTACATTCTAAAATATTGGCGAAACCAACAAGATTTGATTGAATATAAGCTTGAGGGTTTTCCAAACTATACCTTACTCCTGCTTGTGCAGCTAAATGGACAACACTTTCTGGTTGGAATTGCTCAAACAAATTGTCTAATAGCTCTTTTTCTTCGATTGACCCATGGATAAACTTAAAATTCGTATATTTCTTTAATATGTTTAACCTGTCCTCTTTTAAGTTTGTATCATAATAATCATTAATATTATCTACACCCACCACGTGAAAGCCTTCATCTAAAAGCCGCTTTGAAAAATGAAATCCTATAAAACCTGCACAACCCGTGATAAATATTCCTTTGATAAACTCCTTCATTAGCAAACCGCCTTCTTTCCCATTCTACCTAATCGACCGAAATCATATTGATATAAGAAGCTTACACGAAATCAAAATCAATTACCAATACCAATTCCCACATATCGGTACCCCAAATTCTCCATTGTAGCTGGATCCAGTGCATTTCTTCCATCAAATATAAACGGTTGAGCGACGATGTCCTTTGCACTTTCCCAGTCGACTTCAACAATCTCTTTCCATTCTGTTACGAGTAAAACTGCTTCTGCTCCTTTCAAAGCTTCATAAGGGTTCGAAGTATAATGGATAGAAGGATATATCTTTTTAACATGCTCTATCCCCTTTGGGTCAAAAGCAATAATACTGGCATTACGTCGTAAAAGAAAGTCAATAACCTTTAAAGACGAAGCTTCCCTTATATCGTCCGTTTCTGGTTTAAACGTCAAACCTAAGATGGCAATTCGTTTTTTCGAAAGTCCACTCAATTGTTGTTCCATTTTTTCCATAAACCAATTTACCTGTGTCTGATTTACATTTGATACAGCTTGAAGGATGTGCAATGGGGCCTCTTCAACGTTTGCTAACGCTAATAAAGCCTTTATGTCTTTTGGAAAGCATGAGCCTCCAAAGCCTATGCCCGCTTGTAGAAATTGAGGTCCAATTCTACTATCCATCCCCATTCCTTTGGCAACTTGATTGATATTAGCCCCTACTTTATCACAGAGCCTCGCTAATTCATTCATAAAAGATATTTTTGTAGCTAAAAAAGAATTCGCAGCATATTTAATCATTTCTGCATCTTCCAACGTTGTAAATAGGATGGGGGAGTTGAAATCTTTATACAATTCCTCCATTTTTCTTCGTGCTTTTTCTGTCTCACAACCTACAACAATTCTTTCTGGGTACAAAGCATCAAATAATGCTTTCCCCTCTCTTAAAAATTCAGGATTTGAAACAAGCTCAAACGAGATATCTTCTGTTCTTTTTTCTACTTCTTTACGTATCATTTCCTTTATTTTTCTACTTGTACCTACCGGAACGGTACTCTTCATCATAATAACCTGATCCGTTTTAATCCTACTGGCTATTTCTTTTGCAGCTGCTTCCACGAAGGAAAGATTCGCAACGCCTTCCTTTGAGGATGGTGTACCAACGGTAATAAATAAAATGTCGCATTGATCGATACATTCTTCTAGATTAGTTATAAAAAAAAGCTTCCCTTCTTTAACTAATTCATTTAATAAATTTTCTATCCCCTCTTCATAAAAAGGAAGAATGGACTGATTTAACTGATTTATTTTGTCTTGATCATGGTCGATAACGAATACTGTATGTCCATATTTAGCAAAAGCAACACTTGTTGTCATTCCAACATACCCTGCACCAATGATTCCTATATTCATTATTTCACCCCTTTTTACATGATGTAAAACCCCAAAATCGTTATAAATCATTTATCTTCTAGGATAATCACTTCATTTAAATACCGTAATACTTCTTCTCTAAAGTTAGGGCGCTGTATCGCAAAATCTATCGTGGCTCTTATAAAGCCTACTTTCGTTCCAATATCATATCGCTGACCTTGAAATTGGTAAGCAAACACAGCTTGAGTTTGATTCATAATATTGATAGCGTCTGTCAATTGTATTTCTCCCCCAGACCCTGGCGCCAGATTTTCTAAAACTTCAAAGATCTCGGGTCTTAAAATGTACCTACCCATAATGGCAAAACGTGACGGAGCTTCTTCGATATCCGGTTTTTCCACCAGTGCTTCAATGTTTATCACATTTTCTTCAACTTCACTGCCTTTTGGTTTAATGATCCCATATTTAGAGACTTCTTTATCCAATACTTGCTGTACACCCACGATGGATGAATGATACCGGTCAAAGACATCCATTAATTGTTGCAAGCAAGGCTTGGACGAATTTACAATATCATCACCTAATAAAACAGCAAATGGTTCATTTCCTACGAAGCTCTTTGCGCAATAAATAGCATGTCCTAGGCCTTTAGGCTCTTTCTGACGGATATAATGAATATTTGCTATGTCAGATATATTCCTTACTTCTTGAAGTAAAGATTGCTTGTTTTTCTTTATCAATGCTTCTTCTAATTCAAGTGATTTATCAAAATGATCCTCAATTGACCGTTTGTTACGACCACTGATGATGATAATATCCTCAATACCTGATGCCACAGCTTCTTCGACAATGTATTGAATCGCTGGCTTGTCTACAATAGGAAGCATCTCTTTCGGTAGCGCCTTCGTTGCTGGAAGAAACCTCGTACCAAGTCCTGCTGCTGGAATAATTGCTTTTCGAATTTTCACCTCTACATCTCTCCTAATACCAACCTTCATTATAAAAAATTTTAACTATTACTATATTATTATGATGGCATAATAAAAAGTGCATGGGGATATTGCTCATAATTGTTAAAAATTTGGTGTATTGAACGAAAATGAAGCTTATAAAACCTCTCTCATCTCACACTTTCCATTATTAGGTAAATACTACTTGTATACTCACGAAAATTTACAAATACTTAATAAATTGATTGATTTGTCCCATACAAAAGATTTCTTTATACATAGGTTAATATAAAGTACCCATATACCAGAAAGGATGAAATTTTATAGTTGAAATAAAAACAATAATACTATTTTTCTAATCATGATTCTGTTATGAAATAGCATGTAAACAAACCATCATCTGGTAAAAAGTGCTACTTACATTCAAAGGAGTGGTAATGTGGAAGATCAAATCATTGAACCTTGGGAGGATGACGAACTAACCTACGAATTCTATGTACCTGAATATATAGAAAATTTAGCCACTGAGGTTCTAAAAAGTTATGATTTTTCCGTAAAGAGCATTCAAATCATTACAACAAAGCCTGATAAAGGTGGAGCTATTTGGAAGCTTGATACAAGTACAGGACCGAAAAGTTTAAAACTATTACACAGAAGACCTACTAGAAGTATGTTTAGTTTAGGTGCCCAAGAGTATTTTGTCGTCACTCAAAACGCAAGAGTTCCCGCTATTATTCCAACCTCTGACGGAAGCAATTATGTTGAGTCAGGAGGAAAGCTATGGTTCGTTGCAGAATGGATTGAACCTCTTGAACCCGTTACAAAGGATTTAGAAGGGGCCAAGCTGCTTTGTTATGCTCTTGGAGAGTTTCATCGTTTAAGCAAGGGGTATGTTCCTCCCCATCAAGCTGAAACAGCCTCACGTCTATATAAATGGCCAAAATATTACCAAAAAATAATTAATAAAATGGATTGGTTTCGAAACATCGCCAACGTTTATCCAGAAATGGAAGCAAGCCCTCATATATTAAATGTCGTTGATGAATTTGAAGAACAAGCGAAAAGAAGCTTGGAAAGGTTGAATCAATCAAATTATTTAAGCTTAGTTGAACCAGGAAATGCCTATTGGGGGCTAGTTCATCAAGATTATGGTTGGTCTAACGGACAGATGGGTGAAAATGGGATGTGGGTTATAGACCTAGACGGTGTCGCCTATGACCTCCCAATCCGCGATTTACGCAAGCTGATAACGGGGACAATGGCCGATTTATTTAGATGGGATGTGACGTGGATTAGAGAAATGATCAAGGCATACCACGAAGCTAACCCAATCTCTGCTGACCTTTATGATATTTTAATGATTGACCTGTCGCTCCCTAATGAATTTTATAAAAATATTAAAGAAATGGTGTATGACCCCGAGCTGTTCCTAACATATGAAACAGCCCAATTAATACAAGACATTGTCGAAACAGATAAAACAAAGTGGCCAGCGTTGGATGAAATTCAAAATGATTGGAAGGGAGTGGAGTTAACATGAACATCCTAATGATCTGTACCGAAAAGCTTCCTGTTCCACCTGTATTAGGTGGTGCGATCCAAACTTATATTTCTGGTACTCTTCCCTATTTAAAGGAGCATCATACGATTACCGTTTTAGGTATTAGTGACCCCTCACTTCCCAATGAGGAAAAAATAGATGGCATTGAATATGTTCGCGTACCAGGAAAGATACTTGAAATTTACCGAGAAGGAGTCGTTCAATTTGTTGAATCGAGACAATTTGATTTGATCCATATTTTTAACAGACCAAGACTTGTTCTCCCTGTTCGAAATGCAGCACCTCAATCAAAAATCACGTTGAGTATGCATAACGATATGTTTAATCCAGACAAGATTGATCGAAATGAAGCTGAAAGCGCCCTAAAAGAAGTGTCTAAGATTACTACCGTAAGTGATTACGTAGGGAGTGTAATCCGTCATAATTATCCAGATTCTCCTCCTATTCATACCATTTATTCTGGAGTAGATACAGACCGTTTCTTACCTGGGGACCATAAAGACATACAAGGCATTCGCAAGGAACTTCGTAAAGACCATGGAATCGAAAATAAAACCGTCATTTTATTTGCTGGAAGACTTTCTTATAACAAAGGGGTAGATAAATTAGTTAGGTCTTTACAAGAACTATCGAAAAAGTATAGTGATTTAGCGTTAGTCATCGTCGGAAGTAAATGGTTTAGTCAAAATGATATAACCGATTATGTGGCTTATGTAAAAGCACTAGCTAAAAGGCTACCTGTCCCCGTTGTGACAACAGGATTTGTGTTACCTAGTGAAATACAAAAATGGTTCGCAGCAGCAGATTTATTTGTTTGTACCTCACAATGGCAGGAACCCTTAGCGAGAGTACATTACGAAGCGATGGCAGCAGGGCTACCGATTGTTACGACAGCGAGAGGTGGTAACCCTGAAGTAATTATAGAAGGAGAAAATGGGTTTGTTGTAGAAACCCCTGAGGATCCTGCTTGTTTTACAGAGAAAATCTCAAAAATATTATCAAACAAATCGTTGATGAAGGACATGGGAAGAAATGGACGGGAATTAGCGATTTCTCTATATCAGTGGGACAGAGTTGCCAATGAATTACTCGAGGTGTGGGACCAGGCTTTTAAAATGGAAGAGACCCCTTCAGCTCCGCTACACTCTGATGGTACGAACGAGGAATTATCCGATGAATATACCGAACAATTAAAAGAAGACGAACCGAAAGAACTCGACCCTTTACAAGCTGAAGACGAAGATGCTCAACCACCTGTTGATTCTATTCCCATTTCCACTACTGATGATTCTACCCATGCTTCTACTGATTCTGAACCCATTTTAACTACCGATGATTCTACCCTAAACACTGCAGATTCTGATTCCGTTGCCACTACTGATCATAACACCCAACCTTCTACTGATTCTGATTCCGTTGCCACTACTGATGATAACACCCAACCTTCTACTGATTCTGATTCCGTTGCCACTGCTGATGATAACACCCAACCTCCTGATGATTCTGATTCCGTTACCACTACTGATGATAACACTCAAGATTCTACTGATTCTGATTTCATTGCCACTACTGATGATAACACCCAACCTTCTACTGATTCTGATTCCGTTACCACTGCTGATGTTAACACTCAAGATTCTACTGATTCTGATTTCATTACCACTACTGATGTTAACACCCAACCTTCTACTGATTCTGATTCCGTTACCACTACTGATGATAACAGTCAGCAATCAACTGACGATGATACTTCTGAATCTAAGCAAAAATCCAAGTGCGATAAAAAATCTAAATGCAATAAAAAATCCAAACGCAATAAAAAATCCAAATGCAATAAAAAATCCAAATGCAATGAAAAATCCAAATGCAATGAAAAATCCAAATGCGATAAAAAATCCAAATGCGATAAAAAATCCAAATGTGATAAAAAATCCAAATGTGATAAAAAATCCAAATGCGATAAAAAATCCAAATGCGATAAAAAATCCAAATGCGATAAAAAATCTAAATGTGATAAAAAATCTAAATGTGATAAAAAATCTAAATGTGATAAAAAATCCAAATGCGATAAGAAGTCAAAAAACAAATAAGCGAACACATGATATTTAAGGCTACATGCTAAAATCTTGCTAAAGTGTGTAGCCATTTCATAAACACTCAAATTGTTTGGATGAAGGAATTTACTATTGTTTTTTCTCAGCTCAAGATAACCTAATTTACTACCAGGGAGGGAGGAAGGAAAGGAAACGACACATTCTAACATATTACTTACACGCTACGAGAACTCAGTCAAAGTGGACATAAATCAAAAAGCAAAAAACACTTGGAGATTGGGTCCAAGTGTTTTTGCGTCATATTTAAGAAAGCTTCAATTACTATTTTCCAAAGAATCAATGTTTCTTTTCTTTTATTTACTATATAACCATGCTTTGTGATTATTACTCTGACTTACCCTCATTCGTATTTAAAACCTCGATTGCTTTTTTCAATTGAGGATCATCTTCAAGAAGTTTTTCTTGGATTTTTTCCATTAAGGTGACTGTTGTATCACCAGTAAGAATGCCTGTGACTTCAATTGATTCATCCTTTTGGAATTCTTTTAATGCTTCAACTGCAGCACTATCCAAAATGCCATCCAATTTTCCTGGCTCATAGCCAAGAATCTGTAGCATTTCTTCCGCTGCCTTTATTTGATCAGAAACATCATTTTCCTTCCATTCATTGCTTGGTTCAATGTAAGGTAAATTAGAATACTCTGGTAATGATACTTGATGAGTTGGTTCAATTCCTTCCGTATGTATCCAATTACCTTCAGGTGTTAACCATTTGCTTGTGGTCATTTTCAGACTAGAACCATCCTCAAATGGTTCAGCACTTTGAACTGTGCCTTTTCCGAAAGATTTTTGACCAATCAATGGCACTTCCACTGTTTCGTTAACAGCAGCAGCAAGAATTTCGGAAGCACTGGCGCTTCCTTCATTAATGAGAATTGAAATCGGAAGGTCTATTTTATTGCCAGCTTCTGCAACAACTTGTTGGCGATTGCCTTCGTTATCTTCAATTTGTAAGATGATCTCACCTTCAGGGACAAATAAGTTTGAGATTTTGATTGCTTCATCTAACAACCCACCAGGGTTTTGACGCAAATCAATCACTAACCCTTTCATTTTTTCTTCTTGTAGCGTTGTTAATGCACTCGTCACTTCTTGGTATGTGTTTTCTGAGAATGTCTTTATTTGAAGATAGCCGACTCCGTTTTCTTTCATTTCTGAAGAAACTGTTTCAATTGGAATTTCATCTCTAGTAATTGTTACATCTAATGTTTCAGAGGCACCGGGGCGTTGAATGGTTAACACAACATCCGTCCCTTTTTCTCCTCTTATAATGGTTACAGCCTCCGTTGTACTATATCCTTGTACACTTTCACCGTCAACGGCTAATATTTGATCGTTTGGTTTTAATCCTGCACGCTCAGCAGGAGCTCCTTTAATTGGTGATACAACCGTAATAAAACCATTTTTAGATTGAATTTCTGCCCCAATGCCTTCAAATGAAGAACTGATTACTTCATCAAATTGCTCCGCTTCTTCTACTGACAAATAGTCAGAATAAGGATCGTCTAAAGATTCTACCATCCCATTTATAGCACCCTCTACAAGAGCTTCTCGTTCAAGTTCAGTAAAGTAATTTTCATTTAATTTATCATAAGCTTCATATAGTTTTTCAAATTCAGTTCGTTCTGGGACACCCAGATTAACCGCCTTATCGTTGCCAAATGCTAACGCAAATGTAATGATTCCTGCTGTTGCAAATACTAATAAAAACATCAACATAAAAAATGGAAACTTCCCAATTTTAATATAACCAGTTGTTTCTTTATCTTCTCCGTTTACCTCATTATTCTCCTGATCCAAACCTTTCACCACTTTCATACTGTGTAAAAATACATGACTATCTCTATCTAGAATAGCATTTTTAAGGGACTCCAACAAACATTAACTTCTTAAATTTTCTTGATATTTTGAGGAGGAATCTGTTTTTTTGCTTCATAAGTTAACAAACTTGTCACAATCGCAACAATCATAATGGCCATGATAGATAAAATAAAGGAATGCAATTCTAGAATGACGGTCCCCAAAGAAAGAATCATAAAATCAATAATAAAGATAATAATTCCTGCATTAATTCCTGTCGCTTTACTAATTAGCTGTGCAACGAGGTCAATTCCGCCAGAGGCTGAATTCGCCTGTAATAATAAACCGATTCCTAAACCCACTAGGACTCCTCCTAAAAGCACACTAGCATGAGAGGGAAACGAGACCATTCTTTGTATAGGTGTGAACATATCGATAAATAACGATGAAAGCCATAATCCATGAATACTATTATAAAACAAATGCTTGTCTTTTATAAATGCAAAAAAATATAGTGGAAAGCTTAATACAATCATAACAAAACCTGGTTGGTATCCTAACCAGTAATGAAATAATAAACCAATTCCAATCATTCCACCATCTAATAATTGATGAGGAACAAAGAAACCATTAATGCCCAATCCGATAAAAAGGCTCCCACAAACAATCTTTACGATTTGTACCCTCATAATCCCCTCCAACAGTCCAACAATTAAGAAGAGATGTTGTTGTTTAGATAAGGGTAACGTCTCTTCCTACTATACATGTTATGACTATTGTTTAAACTAAGACCATAGAATAACTATAAAATCAGAAAATTAATAGCAATCTACATTGGAGACCATAATTATAGCTGTCATTGTAAGGGGTATATTTTTATAGGTCATAAGAACTATCATTCATCGATTTTGGAGGGGATATCTTTCAGTTTCTATCATACAATTGGAGTGTGTCAGCAATGTGTCAAATTTAAAGTACAAATAATCATATACCCTTACCACTAAAGCCACGAATAAGCTCTCTTAATTTTTATACGGAGCTATTCGTGGTTCTTTTTTCCTTCTATTATATATGTAATTCGATTGATAACTACCAAACAGGAATACCAGACTCGTTCCGTAATGCTGTTTTTAGCTGATCTTCTGTGACCTGATTTCCTTCAAATGCTACTTCAATTTTACTGCTATCAAGATGAACATGAACGGTTTTTACACCATGTATATTTTGGAGGTTTTGACGAATATTTTGTGCATTTTCTACCGTAATCCCTTGAACCTTAATCGTTGTTTCCATATAACCCCACACTTTCTTCATTACTTACCAGGTAGTGTGCCACTAACCTTCTACTCGTACTCACCGCTTTCTCTTCTTCGCAAAAAGAAAAAAAGGAAATTTCAGCACTAAAAAAGGACAAACGAGCAATAACTCATTTGTCCTTTCATAAATTATTCTTTAATCGCTGCTTCTAGTGCTACTTCAATCATCTCGTTAAATGTTGTTTGACGTTCTTCTGAAGTCGTTTCTTCTCCAGTGATGATATGATCACTTACCGTTAAGACTGAAAGTGCATTACGGCCATATTTTGCCGCTAGCGTATATAACGCAGTCGTTTCCATTTCTATTGCTAAAATTCCGTATTTCGCCCATTTCTCGTGATCAGCGTTATCATTGTAAAACATGTCTGCAGTGAAAACATTTCCTACTTTTAAACTTAGTCCCTTTTCTACCCCTGCATCGTATGCGTTTTTAAGTAATTCAAAGTTAGCCGTTGGAGCATAATCAATGCCATTAAATGTTAATCGATTCATTTGAGAATCCGTTGATGAAGTCATCGCTAAAATTACGTCACGAACTTTAACATCCTTCTGAATCGCTCCACATGTTCCAACACGAATTAAGTTTTGGACATTGTAGCTTTGCATTAATTCATTAATGTAGATAGCAATAGAAGGAGCTCCCATTCCTGTACCTTGTACAGAAATACGTTTTCCTTTATACGTTCCTGTATATCCAAACATGTTACGAACTTCATTGTAGCATTCTGGATTTTCTAAAAATGTTTCTGCAATATATTTCGCACGCAATGGATCCCCTGGTAATAAAACCGTTTCTGCAATTTGTCCTTCTTTAGCACCAATATGTACACTCATAAATGAAACCTCCTGTTTTTAATGAAGACCTCTGTCAGAAGAGGTCTGACATCATTCCTTTACCATTGTACGAGTTTTCTACAAAATTATCAATGAACAATTATGTGTATTATGCCCTCTTTCGGAAATACTATTTACGAACGCGATATTAGGGAGGGATACTATTGAGTAAGAATCAAAAAAAACTAAAACAGGCTGTTCAGCATGCAAACGAAACGACACCTTCTTCACGGAGTCGGACAAAACCAAACTCTTCTAAAAGCGACCGAGAAAAATTATAAGAAAGGTGTTTTGTAATGGGTAAAAAGCATCGAAATCGAATAAATGGACAAAAAAAGAATAACCATCTTCCTAATGAAATAACAGATGCCGAATTAAACGCTCACAAAAAGGAGCAATCAGCCGAAAGTCGAAAAAATGGACCAGGGCACAATTTATAAAGCAACACGTTTAGTAAATTTAGAAGAATGCTTCTCCCCAAAGAGTATCGTAAGATCGGTGCTTTTTGGGCAATTGAGCTTATACATTCTGTAAAAATTGTTTAATTTCCTTTGGCGTTTTTAAAATAATAATTTCTTTCTCCTTTTTCAATTGATTTAATTTATTTAGAACATTAGGCTTCTTTGTTTTAGGATAATCCCATACCCACTTCAAAAATTTCAAATCGAATTTTTCAATGCAGCCTTCTCTCATATCAGGCCTTGTTCGGTTATGGTATTTAAGCTTTCTTTTAAATACACGTGAAACACAAATATACCTGGAGATATCAAGGAAAATAATCGTATCAGCAGCCTCCAGCCTTATATCCATCGTACGATTGTAATTCCCATCAATAATCCATGATGATTCACTTAATAATTCATTTTGGATTTGTCTTTGCTCTTCATAAGATGTCGCAGCCCAATTAGGGTTCCATAATAATTGATCTAAGTGAAAAACATTTATATTCAACTTATTTCCTAGTTCAGTGGCCAATGTGGATTTTCCTGAACCACCTGAACCAATAAGAGCAATTTTCTTCAAATTATTCCACCAGCCTCTATATTTCTACTCCTACCAATAATATCACTCTCTTTTTATAACTCAACTTCGTAATCCTTTAGTTGCTCCAACATTCCTTGGACTTTTTACCGGACAAATATTATTGCTTTCTTCTATTAAAAGGTAGGTAATTAAATGAATGGCTTATTCTTAATAACTAAACTTTCACCTAGTTTCTCCTGCCAATAATTGATGATAACAGCTGTATCGTGCTTTTTATGTAAACCTATTCCAAAATATTACTTTTGTTACTAGTATTACAAGTCAAAACAATCATTTTGCTTCTTTGCACCAAGTTTATTTATAAATCACACGTTTCCCTACTGTGCTCATTTTACTCATATTTGTTTATGTCCTTTTAACAGCTAAATACAATAAGCACTCTTCACCTACGCTGGCAATCAAGTGCTGGCAAATTTTCTATGAGATTTTTTTTGTATTGACAAGAATTATGTAAAACCAATGTGGATGCGTGATATCGTCCTCGTTATTCAAAGTTGCAGTATATAGTCTTTCTTGTCTTAAAAAGTATCATCTCGAAATGTTCTTATTAACTTAAACTGTTATAGTAATATTCTATGATGGTACTTCCTTCATGCGTTATGGATTTCAGAGAAATAGTGTTTCAATACCTGTATACATCAGCTATGATCATTTATGTTGCTAGGTTCGCTATTATCTCATATGTAGTAATAAATTTTTCATATTGTCCTACTCAAATATTAGTAGATTTAATAAAAAAACCTTAAAAGACATATAGCCATTAAAGGTTTAAGCAATTGATTGATATTAATCTAAACATATGAACTTAGGAGGAATATAATCTGCCAACCATACTTTATTATTACCTTGGTAAAACTTTATGCCTTCCTCGATAGCCTTTTTAGCCTGCACCTTTAGTATTATAGGGTTTGAATCTTTACGTTTTCCAACTAAATTTGCTGTGTTAGTGTCAATTGACAAGTGTACATACTGCCTTGTCATTGGTTGAAGCCCGTTAGAAAAAATCTGTTCAACTAAATGTCTTGCTGTCCCATGATATAAAACAGATGGAGGTATCCCCGCTTTTTTCATTATTTTTTGAGGAACCGAATGACCGTATAATGCTCTTATCCTTCCATTCTGAATCTGATGCCGTTCTTTATCTGAGACCTCAATCATCCTCCTCAAATCATCTTGCATTAATGATTCCCATTCTAGATTATGTCTTAGAGCATTTAAAACTTGTTCTACATTTACCCACCCTTCACTATCTAGTTCTAACTCATATTCCCAAGGCGAATGTCGTAAAGCAAACGATAACTCCTTACTAAGTTTCAATAAATCCATATACACAACTTCTTTCTTAATCAAATTTATTCATTTTATCAATAGCTACTTTAAATCAATCCCAAAATAGTTCCCTATTGTTAATCACTCAGAGCTTTGTACTTCTTGTTAGTTCTTCAAGATATCCCCAGGTAAATACTCCTGACACATCAAATGCCATCTCCCCAAATTATCACACATTTTATTCTATCCCAGTCTTTAAATCCATAATCGAAGGATTACTTGCTTTACCTTCTCGTGTTTAGTTGTAATTTGAGGGTGTATTAATATAATGTCATCATCACTATCCTCTTAAACCTTCTTTCAATCATCAACTCTTCATTCAAAGCTTCTATAATTATATTCTGTTCTAAATCACTAAAAAACTTAAAGACTATAAAGTTAATCAAGGTCTCTGATTATTAACAATTGTCTAATAGAGTATTTACACCTACATTATTTACTAATAATTCCGTTAACGATGGTGCAATTCTCACTGCCTCCTCAATGTCCAAATCTGCGAATCTGTTATGGTATAACCCAAAACCCTCTTTACCATGTAGATAGATTAATGCACCACCTCCTTCATCATCACCAATTGCGAGTGAATTCGGGAGGTATCTCTGCACTTCATAAGCTTCATTCATTTCTATGCACCCTGATGCTCCCCAAATTCGAATATACATTTGGTTGCTAACATTAATCTCAATGTCTGAACCTAGCTGAATTAATTCTATATATTCTGTAGGTACATCTATTGTTGAAAGTTCCTGAAGTGCTTTGATCTCTTCTTTTTTTGAAGGGAACTGTCTGGCATCAATTCTGTAAACACTACTGATATTGTTTAGTATGTTCATTAATTATCAATCCTTTCAAACTTAACACCTAGTGTATTAAAATAATACTCTATTTTCCTACACGTAAAGCTATTCGTTCTTTTCGCATCGTATTTTGAGCTGATTCCATCAAGAACCTCAAATTCGTTTAATTTCTAGAAGGGCTGACGGGGGAACTATTGCTCATTTAATAATACGTTCTATTCGCTTAAACTAGCAAAATCCTTCACCTTTATACCATTTTTCGGACCGTTCTTATTTAATTCAATGCCTTTTTAACTCACTTTTACTACAATCTTTAATTATCAATTATAAACTTGTAGTAAATTATCTTGAAACGAAATAGTCATATAAGGTAAAGAACAGGAGGCCTACAATATAGACTTTCGCTCTAAATCAAATATGTCTATGTCTTCCTGTTCGAATAAATCCTCTAATGAGTCTGTTCCATTTTCTTGTGCAAATAGATATTCATTCTCAGAAATTGGAACAGCAAGTAGCCAAGTTACTTTTTTATTTGGAAAATCTAGCGTCCTTAAACCTTCAAACAAAAAGGGAAGCACAAATAAAATGTGTTTCATCTCCATATCGGGGTAATACATGCTAACCACATCATGAAAAACTTGACCAGGCGATACTGAGAATTTTGAATTTATAATACAAAAAGAACAGGTTGCTAATACATTTGGGAATAGATCATACTCATTATCACTCGCTCCCACAATTTCTATTCTTAAAGGAGTTGCCTCGACCGTAAATTCAATTGAATGATCGGATAGTCCAATAGTTGAGTATGATGTTATTCCATCATAAGGTCTATTAATAGTTGAAAGCATATCAATATTACTGACATTATTTTCATCCCAATATTTTGAGACACTCGGTTTCCCGCCCAAAGCTTCTAAAGCGGATTTTGCAATTATTTTATTTTCATTAGAAATACTCACACTAAACCTCCTTATAACCAAAATAATTGTCAGTCAAGTCCTCACCTTTATGGCTTCTATTTGATGAACTATAAAAACCTTATATAATTTTTCTTAAGGTTATTAACATAATCAAAGAGAATAGTTATCATACTAATACCATCAAATATAAAGTTGCACCCCTCAGTAGTCTTTGAAGCCAAAAGTTCATATGGTGGATTCCCGAATCCTATCCATTTATCTGCTATCTTGTCTAGAATTTTATTAAATTCCATATTATCTCTTTCATCTAAGAGTTCTAGTTTTATTCAAATTACATACACATCATTTATTTTCCAATAAGGAGTAATCCTAATAATTTATGACTCTCACTAGTAAATTTTCCTTTTCCCTGTTCTTGATAATTGAACATCCCACTCAAAAGGTTCGTCTCCCTCCTGCTACTTCGGGTTCAAGAAGATTCCTCCGTTATTTAATTTATTGGTAGTTTAAACTGATTTCCATTGCCAATCAAAGTTTAAATAATATTTGATTTCCTTAGTTATTCAGGAATGGTACAACCACGAGATACCCATTCTACTAAATCATTTGTCATAAAATCAGCATGACTTAGATTCATGTCACCGCTATCTGAAATAATTACTTGGGACGAATCAGTATCAGCAGCCATTAAAAATACTCTCCCACCACTATCATCACCAATAGCAATGTATCCATGAGCATACTGATTTACTTCCCATGTTTTATTTCTTTCAACAATATCCTCCGTTCCATAAATAAATACACCTTCAGTTGTTAAGAAACCATTTGATGTTAGTAATAACTCTTTAAAAGCTATTGGGATTATAGTGTTCATTAACTTTTCAATTTGAACAATGTCTTCATTAGACCCTGGAGGATTATTGTAATCCATTTCTAATTTAGTTAAATCAACCATTATTTAAACGCTCCTAAGCTATCAAAATATTTATACGCATTACGCACTGATTTCTGTGCATCTTTCATGTTCACACCAGTGTCTATCATTTCTGGATATCCCGTATTGAACTCATGTGTGATATCTGTATTATTACCTTCTATATTTAAATTTGCCCATTTATCCTGATTCGGATGGTGCGAACTGAACAAAGTTATCTGATTATTTTTCATTATGATATCCTGAAGCACGATTCTTTTGAGGACTCAAATAACCTTTCTCATCCATATCGTTTTTTTTGTAACCGTCTGGTCTTTTTGCATTACCCGTTTCCTTAAGAGCACACATATTTTGTATCTGCATCTTAAGGCTTGAGACAAAGTAACAATGTAGATCGTCTACTTTAAAAATTATAGACCGTTACACGTTCTTGTTTAACCTCTACCTTTTCAATAGGTATTTCTTTACCCTGGTAGGGAATGAATCGACTAGTTTTTAGAGCTGTAAGTTAGCACCACTATAATGTAAGTCAGTTGACGCATCAATCGCAGAGCAGGTGAATTTCACATTGTTTTTAAGCTCCTTGTCCACGACCTCTTTAGAATTTCCTAAGTCGTCACATCCATACCCTTTACTTATTTTACTTTATGGTTCACCACATTCGAGATACTTCCCTAAGAATTATAGAATTATTAAAGCAGCTTTCTATTAGCCTGGTTACGGTTTCTTACAATTAAAGATCGTTTAGTAGGCGATGGTACTGCCTTCTTAAGTTATGAATTTTTATTCTTCTTCTTCATACTCAATTAGACTATTTATAAAATTTGGTAATGAATCTGACAAATACTCGATATAATCTTCTGGATCTTCTCCATAATCAAATTCATGATTATAATAATAAATTGCTCCATTATCTTTTTCCCTAATGCTAAAGCAAAATAAATTACCACCATCTTCGTCCGCAAACGGGATTAACCATACTGGCTTAATCTGTTCATCATCTAGTAACGTTAAAATACTAAGTAAACTTCGTTCTTCATTTTTTACTGGAATAAAAAACTCCACTATATGTTCACTATTGTCAGCTCCAACAAATAGTGATTTTTCAGGATATCCGCCATTATACATTAAATAATGCTCTCTAATAGAAGTAGGAAATTTAAAACCAAAAGTAATTTCTACTTCTTCCAAATCGGACTCCTGAATATCATCTTCTTTTTCTAAAATCTTATTTGAATACATATTATCACACACCCTTATTTATATTTAACACCATGATATTTTTCGTATTGTGATACAGCTCATTGATGCTTGAATGTTGTCACTTTTGCTTTTCTTTGAATAAATTGGTTCGTAGATTCTCTTTTATACCCGCACAGTATTTGTCTTCCTTGCCTTTAATCTTGTTATCTCCCTAATGTCGTATGAGTAGTCTATTTTTCATAGCATGACTCTGCACTTAAAATCATAGTACAGAAAACCACTTAACTACCTTAAATAACTCCAACTCTGAGTACCTTTTTTGTTATATAGCCTAACTTCGTTGTCTGATACCCATTTTATTTTCCCTAAATGCTTGGCATATGCAAACTCATCAGGCAATTCAGTAATTATTTTCTTTCTCTCTAATTCAATACCTTGCATATCCTTTAATACTATAAAAATACTCATTTCTTTCACTTCATGTTGACAAAGCACTACTGCAATTTTGTCTTTCTTTGGGCTCTTTAATGTTTTTCCCCACATCCATTCATTTTTATAATCTAACCTTATTATTTTATTGTACACGTCTTCGAACGTCGTATTTTCCCACTTTTTTTCTATATTGATTTTCTCTATTCCTTCCATTAATAAATTTAGAGCTCTATTCTTCTTATCTCTATCATTACAAACAATAAACTTATCGAAACTAAACTTTACCTGAACTGTATAAACTCCTGAAAAATTAAGAATTCGTTCATCATCTACCTTATCAACACATTCCACGATTATCTTCCTACAATCTACAGTATTGAATTTGCTAAACAATCGCTCAAACATAGATGTAATACACCTAGTTTCTAAGCTAAAAACGCGTCGTTTCTGTTTCCAATTTGCTTCGTAATCATACCTTGTTGCTTCTTCATGAGAAAGATTTTTCTCATACATAATTTCTTCAATTTTATCTTTTTCAGTTTGATAAGGTAAGTCTAAACCAAATTCTTTTAGTATCATATTTTTCCTCCTTATTTGTCTTTCACTTGCCCTTGAGTAGGAACTCGTATATCCCTAACAAATTCAACTCTTTCACCCTCCGGTTATGGAAATTCAATTTATGTAACGTTTTAAGAAATATCGAGTAGTTTACGACCGTCTCTAGTTACTACAAATTGAATTACTCCCTTTTTAATGCAGACATTGTTTCTTCTGTGCAAATTTAAATCGAGTAATGAGGTGGTTGATTTTATATATATGTCAATGCAATTAATTTCGTAATACTGGTAGGCTTTTCAAAAAAAACTTGAAAGAATTAAAGTTCCCTCAAGGTTTCTATGGTTATGTGTTTAGTTTTTCAATGAAACGTAAATATATTGTTCTTTTTGTTTAAATCAATTCATTTATTAATCGGTCTTCCTTCTTTAATAATATAGCACTAAGCCTACAGCATATACTGCCCTATTATCATCTAAAGGGCATATTAAGATAGCTTCCCTGTGATCTTGATACATGTATTAATAGTATTTTCCCTGCATGAATATTTTTCAATGAACGGTAAGAGGTACAATAAGTACCTTCTTTCCATCCGAGCATCGAGAGCAACACTTTTTAAGATAACCGTCTTTATTCATTATCAATTTGTACTAATCACATTTTCAATATTAACAAAATTATCTTTAAGACAATTATTAATTTTTACTTCCCTTGTAAGAATCTCAAAGTAACTACTGTCAACTGCTCTTATTTCAACAAGTCCAGACTCCAATTGAATTTCGTTCAAATAATCATTATAGTCCAGGATCTTAATATTATTGTAATTTCTGTCCGACAATAATTTTACATCCTTGTCAGTGCCTATTATAATGACCTAAAATGTCTAACAAATCAAAGTCTAATTTATTATTCTTATTCGAAACTCTAAAATGATACATATTGCCCTCCCTTATTTGTACTATGTTGAAGTTCATACAATCAGTTGCCCTCCAGTTAGGATGAGTTATAAAAGAACCATGTACACTCCAAAACTTAAAAGTAATCGATTTTTATAAATATTGTATTGCACCTTCAATCTTTCTTTTGAAGGTAGTAGAATTTTTAGACCTTTTTAATTTCTCATTATCACACAATGGGTCAATTTTTTCTTTTAACATTGAAAGTAACCATTGTTTTACTTTCTTTTGTTCTGGCACTTCACTTTCTCCTAATCTCAACTCTCCTATCTATTATGATACCTTCAACTTGCAGAGACGTTAATGGACTTGCACGAAAAAAATACATCTATGACAACGCATTATGCACAGTGAACAATCCAAAACATCAAACGATTGCTTGTTATACCAATGCTAACCCCTCCACTTAACCCCAAATAACAACAGAAATAGTAGACCAAAGAGTTGGTCTACTATTTCTGTTGTTATGTTACCTTTATATTTTGTTACCATTTTATCTAATATGCACACGATTGACAGACTTCCAACCACCTGTCTCTAACCGATAGTAATGATGACCAGACTTACCTTCATCAATAAAGATAATGTCACCTGTTTGAATGTAACGGGCAGTATAATCTTTTGGTATTAAATCACCCACATTAAACATGCGGAAAACTTCATACAAAATGTCATCGTGGTTAGAACCTTTCACTTTTAAACGATAGACTTGAAGATAGCCTTTTTTCTGACCAAAATGAGGTGTTTGAAAAATCGTGATATCGTACAACTTGTTAACAAACTGAGGAATTGCTAGTTTTTCTAATAACGGCACTCCTATCCCTCCCATTAATATCGGAATTTTCAGTCATTATTTAAATTAGATACTAAGGGAGGATATTCCTTCTACTATTTCAAATTTTTTGTAAAAAAATTAAGAAAATCGTTGGATTACATCGAGTAACTTCTGTTCTATTGACACCATGTCTTCAGATGTTACAGTAACTCGAATGAAACTTTCATCCATTTCGAAAGCTTCTGCTAACAGTCCACCAATTCCTCTTGCCTTACGATCTACTTGCATTAATAGTTCTGCACTATTCTCATTTTGACTTAAGAAGCTAATTTCAAGTTCATCTAGCTTCCCTCTAAATTCCCCACTAGTTGGAACAAATTCAAACTCTTGAATAAATGGATATTTTCCCTTAAGTGAAGAAGGAGCCACCTCACATTCTACTTCCCGAATTCGAAACCCAATATTTTGGACAGATTGCAAGATTTCTTCTGTTAAAGGGTTTGGCTTTACTTCGATATAATCTTTGTCAGTTGGATCAACAGCATTTTTAATATCTAGCCCTGTTGACACCCATACTCGAGTATTTCCATATGTTAAAGGTGTATCATATGGGAGTAAAAATGAAAAAGGAATTTCTTTTGTTTCATTTTCATTAATCATAAACGGCTCATTCAGACGTGTTTTAAAAATGGATGCCGTATCTGTAAATTTACGATCGTCGGATTCGCGGATATACGTTGTATTAACAGATAAATAGATTGAGTCAATTTCTTGAGCGATATTCCCACCCACAATAGAAACAACTCCGTTAACGGTTTCTCCTGCTTCATATACCCCTTTCTCTAAAGAAGTATCTACTTTTGCTGCGCCAATTCCAAAACTTGCGAATACTTTATTAAATAATGACATTCTTCTTCTCCTCCTGATTCAATTGGTCAATGACCTAAAGGTGCTAACCCTCAGCTTGAAATGTTCTTTTAAGGTTTCTTCTTTACCTATGATGATTCCTTCAAAAATCGAATGAAAATATGAACAATTTAATGAAAATTCAAGCGTTAATACATCAATATCCATGTTTGTACTAACAAAGAGGATGTTACTTATCCTTATTTACGAATAACTTATTAAATGGTTTCAAAAGGGAGAGGTTTTTTTGTTTTTATCATTTATTAAGGAAGAGAGTGCAACCCCTTTACTGTCTTTCATCTCTATTCAAAAATTGGGAAAAGATATCGAGCAAGTTAAAAGTCCACCTACCGTGAAAGGAAAGGATGAGGATTTAATTCTCCAGAATATTCGTCGCTCGGTTGAAAAAAACAACCTTAATAATATCACTAGAACAAATGCCTACTTATCATTTTATAAAGAATACCCTGAAATACACTGGTCCTTCCTTGCACATATGGTTTCACGCAATGCAGGGTATCATATGACAGATATTCAATCTGTTTTCTTCAAATCCATCCTTAAAGACAACGACATAAAGTCATTGTTCTATTTTTTAGAGAAGGCTAATTTTGAAATTTTTGCAGATGCCTACCCTCAATTACTTTTATATCAGGAAAGTAAAAAAAGAGGGCTCCCCCTCTTCCATTTATTAGATGTATTGAATATTTCTCCTTTCATGAAAGTCTTATGGAATGAGTTTTGGCGAACTCAAGATTCGCGTATGCTCACTGTAGCCATGATCATCAATGAACAACAATTACTACAACAAAGAGTGTTGAATCATAATAATTCATTTAGTTCTTTACAAAGCATGTTATTCACTTTTCATGACCGGCTTGCTTTAACAACAATCCTTTTTCCTTTTTATAAAAAGAATAAAAAGAAAAGGAGCTTAACAGGGGCCGCTGTCCATCATTTTGAAGAGGTTAATCAAAGAATTACTACCGGAAAAAAATTATATCAATTGCTATTTCACTCCGATATTTATGCGCACGCTTTCTCATTCGCTCAACAGATTAACCATACTGGTTCTCGAGAAGACTATTGGCCTGAGACCTATCACGCTGAAATTCAAAATAACCGCGTCCATTCTCCTCCTTTAGCAGCTGTGTGGACAGACGTTAAGAACACGTTAGCCTGTCCAGAAGAATGGTATGATTCTCGAAAAAAATTATTACCGCTTCACTCATTGCCAATTATATCTCCTCGAGATCTCTCCTCCTTACACACAAAGAAAATAAAGTGGATCAAACGTCTCCAAAAATCTATCCTGTTATAAGAAAAGGGCAACCCCTTTATACAAAAGGATTGCCCTTCTTATTTGTTATGTGCCCATTATTTTCATACCGCAAGGATGTAACATAGCTTTATGGGTTTTCAATTTCTTCGTCAATAATACATTTTTCAATTAAGTATTCAAATGTTATATCAGCTAATTCCTCTAATTCGACTTCTGATGGAACATACCCTCTGTATACTAGCTCTTTAAGGAAAAAGGCTGCAATTTCTTCGGTATCAATAATAACTTCAATTTCCCGCATTGTATCGCCTCCTTTGTTTACAATCTATGAAGTGATAAACAAAGTTATGCTATCTCACTTTTTCTTCGGTATGTTTTTCTTAAGACATGCATATTTATGAAATATCATTAGATGATCGGAGTTGATCTTGTCCATGACCTATTGGAAGGAAAGAATAGTGGAAGAGTTTGAGAAAGAAGATGGAATGGTGATGAAGACGATGAGAAATATTATTTCTGTTACTTTTATTAGCTTTCTATTTTGCTTCATAGCGCTCTTTATCTTGATGCTTAGTTAAGCAGATTCATCTCGTGAACATGTAGCCTCTTTTAATTGCTGTAAGATTCCATCCATTTTTTTTAGGTATTGAGGGTCTAGAAATAACTGGTACATGACTTTATAATCATTATATTTATCTAATAAATAATCTACAAACTGATGATTATTTACAGAAGGAATAGTGGACGAGTGATTCATTGTTGGATGAAGAATATAATATTCTTTAAGAAAAACCTCTGCATAGTGACTTTCGGCAATAAGAGAAAGCTCGTCTTCATCCGCTTCTAACCATTCTCCATCTGTCACTCTCGTCAATTCATACACAATGTCCTCCCAAGCATCATCTTGATAACGCCAAATTTCTGTTCGTATGCCCACTACTTTAAATAAATCTAGTTCAAATCCCTTCACCTTCACAAGGTCGCCAAAGAAGAAGCCGTATTGAATATCAATCTGTTCTTTTTCCACTAAGACCCCTTCATATTCGTCTAATAAAAATAAGACCTCTTCTCTAAATAACCCCTCACTTTCATTTACTTCATATAAAATTTCACCCTCCATTCTCTTAATATCTGTAATAATGCCAACCGTACCATAAATGCCAATAACGATGGTGTCTCCTATTTGAAACCTAGGTTTCTGATTTTTATTCATTTCCTCCCATCTCCTTGATGTCTCTTTTTATTACTATATGCATGGAGTGGACATTCTGTCTAAAAACAATAGAAATTGAGTCAGATGTTATATTAATGTATCGAATCGCTTGTTATTCAACCAAAAAAATCCTGATCCGAAGATCAAGATTTTTTCAGTTTGCATTCTTTTCGAGTAATCCTCTATAGCATCATTAAATCAGGAACTTTTTCTGCAGTTACTTACTTTCATTATGAAGATAAGAAATACATTTCTTAGCAAGTGAAGGTAAGAAACCTATCCATTAATTACTCGTCATGAGAAGGAGTACTTACACTTTTCTTGTCTTCTACGTACACATATTCCTCCCATGCCTCGTCAAATACATTCATACTGGATAAATACGTTCCGTTTAATTCTAAATAAGCACTTATTTCATAAAAGTCTGTTGAATGCTTTGGAAAGCTATGATCCTCATATACATTATTGGCGAATAATGAGATATCGTCCTTACTACTAGAAGAATCTCGAAACTTCATTAAAAAGTGATAAAAAGATTTTGTCATTTATTCAACCGCCTATAGTTTTAAAAAATACTATAACGTACTTTATTAATCACGTAAAGTCGAACTCATTACGTGTCAAGACGAAAATAATTTCTCTTTAATAATCTTGGTAAAGACATTAACTCTTTAAAGGTAATGACCGCTGGAATTTTGGCTTGATCAACTAAATAAAGTTGATCCTCTAATTCTTGAATGAGATTCTCTGATTGATACTCCATTTGGCATGCTGAACAACACTTTGTAGGGGTCTCCGTTATTTGTATGGCTCGTGTACCATCAGGAAGCTCCCAATACACCGTTCGTTGCTGACTTATAATTGATTTTTCCCCACACCAATCGCATACTTCATTACTCATCTGTTTGCTCCTGTTTTTCCGCAGATTTAATTTTCTGTATCACAGCCTTATGCTTTTTTTCTTTTAATTGATCTCGCTTCTCACGAAAATCCTTTAAACTAGCATGCTCAGGATCACTTTCATACCCTTCTCTACGTTGAATTCGATTTAAATCTTGAGGAGTAATGGTGGCACTTTCGTCCTGCAATAATCCTGAAATACCAATCGGTGAATGACTACGGTCACTTTCCTCATAAATTGAATAGAAATAGTCATCCGCTTGACCCGGTATATAATTTTCTGGCTCTGGATACGTTGTAATAACACCTTCAAAATTACGTAATACGACCTTTTTTGAACTTTGGGCAAGTAAATAATTTGGTTGCAAGGCAATTTTTCCGCCTCCGCCTGGCGCATCAACAACAAAAGTAGGGACAGCATACCCGGATGTATGCCCTCTAAGACCTTCAATAATTTCGAGCCCTTTTGATACTGGAGCTCTAAAGTGGCCAATCCCTTCTGATAAATCACACTGATAAATATAATATGGGCGCACTCGAATCTTCACTAGGTCATGCATTAGCTTTTTCATGATTCCCACACTATCATTGATCCCCGCTAAAATGACTGCTTGGTTCCCAACTGGAACACCTGCATCAACTAACATTTCGCATGCTCGTTTAGATTCTTCAGTAATTTCAATTGATGTATTAAAATGGGTATTTAACCATACTGGATGATACTTTTTAAGAATGTTACATAAGTTTTCGGTGATCCTTTGCGGAAATACAACTGGTGCTCGTGTCCCAATTCGGATGATTTCTACATGTGGAATAGACCTTAAATTTTTCAAAATATATTCTAATATTTGGTCATTTATTAACAAACCGTCTCCACCAGAAAGAAGTACATCACGAACGTCAGGTGTGTTTCGAATGTAGTCAATTGCGAGGTCGAGCTGTTTTTTCGGTACTCCCATCCCGATTTGTCCTGAAAACCTTCTACGTGTACAATATCTACAATACATAGAACATTGATTGGTAACTAGAAAGAGAACTCTATCCGGATAACGGTGAGTAAGTCCTGGAACTGGTGAATCTTCATCCTCATGGAGGGGATCCTCAAGATCATATCTTGTCTTATTAATCTCCTCCCCTACTGGCACAGACTGCATCCGTATTGGACACTTTGGATTATCTTCATTCATTAACCATGCATAATACGGAGTAATATTAAGAGGGATGGTTTTGGTAGAAATTTTTACCCCTTCAATTTCCTCTTCTGTCAAATTGACCACCTTTTTTAAATCATCTAGTGTTCTAATCGTATTCGTTAACTGCCAAAGCCAATCATTCCACTGTTCATCTGTTACATCTTTCCAAAGCTCAATTTCCTTCCAGTGTCTTTTCGGCTTATATAAGTCCATTTTCATCAAATTCTCCATCCCCTTCCAAAAATAGCAATCTATCAATTAATTGTTTTCACCCAGATGTTCATATCTTCCATCTTATCATAAATATAACAATTGTTAAGTAAACGCCCTCTGTAAGAGTAGTTTAATTGTTTAAACGCAGCATTCATCCCAAAGGATAAGGCTCTGGCCAAGCTGTAATAACAAAAAATTCCTTCCCTTTTCAAATCAGCTTCTAATTGAGCAAGAAGCTGCTTCATTAATCCACCCTTTCGATAAGCGGGATCAGTAGCACAGTCCGTTAATTCCGCATTTTTTTCTTCTTTATTAATCTCTGCAGAAGCGGCTGAAATGATTTTTCCCTCTTCTTCGAAGAAATAAAAAATGGTTCCCTCATCCATGGACTGTTTAATATATTCTTCTTCATGAAGTGGAACAGGATAGATTTTAAATGTTTCTCGATATAGCTCCGCTAAACCTTTAGCATCCTCGTACCCCGCCTTTTTTAATGTATTGGCTGAGCTTCCGTTACCTACATAGGGTAGGTGCTGAATTTTTTCAATTACTTCATCTTCTTGACGATGATACAGACTATTTCTTCTTGAATCATGAAGAAATAAGGAAAGCATCCAAGCATCACTTCCCCGATAATATCCGTCGATAACCCCTTCAATACTATACCCCAGTGTTAAAAAGGTTTTTATATGCTCTTGCCTTACCTTTATTATGATTTTTTCTGCTGAAAGTTGAGTAGCTTTCTCACATACCACTCGATGAAGTTCTGTAAGATCCCCTCTATATTGATCAATGCGAATTCTTCGATTATATGGATCACAATACAATTGAGCATAAAAGGTTGGTTCCTGAAAAACCTCCACACTTGCCTTCAATGACAACACCCCACAATTTCTTTAAAGCTTAATTGATATTAATTTTAATTCTGTCATTTCTTCGATTGCATATTGAATTCCTTCCCTACCCATTCCACTTTCTTTCACACCACCATATGGCATATGGTCCACTCGGAATGTGGGTATTTCATTTATCATGACTCCGCCTACCTCTAATTCTTTCGCTGCCCAAAATGCTTTATTTATATCTTTCGTATATACACCTGCTTGTAAACCATACTTGGAATTATTCACCTCTTTAACCACCTCATTAAAATGGGTGAACGAATTGATCGTAACAATCGGTGCAAATACTTCCTCACATGAAACCCTCACATGTTGAGGAGCATGAAGAATGACAGTTGGCTGTAACATTCCATCTTCTACTTGCCCACCATGTTGAAGAATAGCCCCCTGTTCCACCGCTTCGTCAATCCAGGATTGAACTCTCTTTATTTCTTTAGGTGAAATTAAGGCAGATACGTCGGTATTTTTGGATAATGGATCTCCTAAAGTTAAGGACTTTACTTCATTTATAAATGCATCAATAAACTTTTCATAAATGCTTGCTTCAACATAAATACGTTGAACAGATATGCAAACTTGGCCTTGGTAAGCAAAGGCTCCTTTTACAATCCTGCCAATATTCTCCTCAATATTTGTATCCTCATCCACAATAACCGCTGAGTTAGAGCCTAGCTCGAGCGTTACCTTCTTTAACCCCGCTTTTTGACGAATAGCCGCTCCTACTTTCGGGCTTCCTGTAAAGGTAACCATCTTTACTTCATCGCTTGTAATTAAGGTATCACCGAGCTTACTTCCCCTTCCTGTCACAACATTTAGAACACCATCTGGAAGACCGGCACGATCAAATAACGCTGCAATTTTATAGGCTGATAAAGGGGTTTGGCTAGCAGGCTTCAAAACAATCGAATTTCCTGCAGCAATCGCAGGACCCACTTTATGTGCAACTAAGTTCATAGGAAAATTAAACGGTGTAATGGCCGCAATCACACCTAGAGGCTCTCTTACAGTATAGGCAATTCGATTTTCGCCTCCTGGAGCAGCATCCATTGGAAGTGATTGACCGTATAGTCTTCTTGCCTCTTGAGCAGCGAAGGTATAGGTCATAATGGTTCTATCTACTTCCGTTAACGCATCCTTCAATGGTTTAGCTGCTTCTTTTGCAATCAGCTCCGCACATTCCTCTTTTTCTTCCTTCATCATTTGCACCACTCGTTCTAAGATTTCGGCACGTTTATACGCGGGCATCCTCTTAAATTGTGTGAAAGCAGTGCTTGCTGCTTCAATCGCTAACTTCACATGCTGCTCCTCACCAAGAGCCACCTTACCGATCACTTTATTCGAATAGGGTGAAAGAAGTGTTTGATAGCTGTCAGTTGATGTTTCTTTCCCATTAATCCAAAGGTGTTGAGTCATGAAAATCTCCTCCTTTAATCTGGGCTGCTAAATTAGAGAGCCGGATACTTATTCAATGTTCTGTACTAATGCCACACCATTTCACGAGCATTTGAGCGTAAACTTCAGCACATTGAAACATGTTCTCTAACTCTATATACTCATCGCTGTCATGTGCTACTTCCGTTGTGCCTGGTCCAAATATAACAACTGGAATATGACCCGCCTTCCATAATATCCCTCCATCAGTCCCCCATGGAGATGCTTGAATTATAGGTTGAGTATGGAGCATATCTTGATAACTGCTTGTAAGCGCTAACAAAAGTTCATGCCCCTCAGGTAAATCACTAGATTGCCAGTGACCTCCAAACCATTCTAATTCTGGGGGATTCTTTTTAAACCAGGAATCGTCTTCACCTAAAGCGTCTATTTTTTCACGTAACTCTTTCTTTACTTTATCCCCTTGTTCACTTGGTGCGACCCCAATTCTTCCTTCTACAGAAACTAAATCAGGGACGGACGAAGGCCATTCACCACCATATATCTTGCCAATATTAATTGGAACAGGTATAGGAATACCGTTATATAAAGGATCGCTAATACGATCATTTCTTGTTTTCTCTAACTCTTCAAGAGACTCTATTACTTTATAAGCCTTTTCTATCGCACTTACACCTTCATATCGTGTGCCACCATGAGCACTTTTCCCTTTCACTTTTATTCGAAACCACATTGAACCTTGTTGTTTCGGAAAGAGCTTTAAATTTGTAGGCTCAGGAATAAGAGCACCATCCGCTTTATACCCTCTCAAAACGGTTGCTAGTGTCCCTGTACCACCACTTTCTTCTTCAATAACGCTTTGAAAAATGACATCACCTTTTAAACGAATCTGAAGATGTTTTAATGCTTCAATTGCTAATAATAACGATACCGTTCCCCCTTTCATATCTGTTGTTCCTCTTCCGTAGCATTTGCCATTTATAATTTCTGGAGAAAACGGGGGATTCGTCCAGTTTGATCGATCACCTTCTGGGACAACATCTATATGGCTATTTAATATGATCGATTTTCCTCCACCAGACCCTTTCCAAATGGCTACAACATTTGGTTGATCTTGAAAATCTTTACGGTCACATGAAAAAAATTCATGGTCCTTTACTTCGTTAACATCAATATCAAAAATATCTAATGTCAAGCCAAGCTCTCTGCATTTTTCTATAATAACAGCTTGTGCTTTCTGCTCATTCCCTCTTACAGACTCTTCCCCTATAAGCTTTTTGAGTAATTGTATTCCATTATTTTGATTTTGTCGTACCCAGTTATTAATACGTTCTTGAATGGTCACTCGTTCTCCTCCTTTCAACTATCATTTCTTTTTATTAAGTTGTTAGAAATCATTAAAGTCGCATTTGTTCTTTGCCTAACTTCTTCTATCGAAAAAGGATGAAAAAGCTCCACCAATTTAAACCCTTCTTCACAAATTTCATAAACACCCATTTCGGTTATCACCATATCCACGCACTGTTTAGCCGTTAAGGGTAATGTACATGTTGTGACTAGCTTACTTTCACCCTTTTTATTGCATTGGGACATTAAAATAATGACCTTTTTCGCTCTTGAAGCTAACTCAGTGGCTCCCCCCATACCAGGAACTTTTTTTCCTGGAATAATCCAGTTTGCTAAGTCACCTTGACTGCTTACTTGAAGAGCACCTAGCACGGACATATCAATATGACGATTTCGAATGATGGCAAAAGCCTCCGCACTATCACAATAGGAACCACCATGCTGCAACGTAACTGGAAATCCACCTGCATTACATAAATTCTCTTCTTCTTCCCCTCTTGCAGGTGAAGGCCCCAATCCAATCACTCCGTTCTCTCCATGAAAAAACACTCTTCTTTCAGGAGGTAAATAATTCGGAATGAAGGAGGGGATTCCAATACCTAGATTGACAATCATCCTGTTTTGAATTTCTTCTGCAGCTCGTTTTGCTAGTTTATATTTCCATCCATCTCCCACATCCATTTCCAGTTCACCCCTTTCGTCCGAATAATAGAGTTAACAAAAACCCCAGAGGTAATAATATGTTCGGGGTTTAATTCCCCACTTTCGACAATCTCTTCTACTTCAGCAATGGTGTACTTTCCAGCCATTGCAACAAGGGGATTTGTATTTCTTGCGCTCATTTCATAAGTGATATTCCCAAAATGATCCGCCTGTTTTCCATAAATAATGGATACATCGGCTGTTAAAGGTGTTTCCACTAAACAAGACGTTCCATTCACCATTATTTTTTCTTTCCCTATCGATAATAAAGGGTCATCTACTCCAATCTGAGTAATGATTCCCTCCAAACCCACTCCTCCTGCTCTAATACGCTCAGCTAATATTCCTTGAGGCGAAAATTCAATGTCAAGCTCACCACTCTCTCGCATCGTACCAGCAATTGGATTAGACCCAATATGCGAAGCAATGACTTTTTTGACTCTTCGATTGGCAATCAACTTCCCGATCCCTATAGAAGGAAATCCTGTATCATTCCCAATAATCGTCAAGTCTTTAATACCTAGCTCTAATATAAATTCAATCAGTGAAGGAGGGGAACCGACTCCTCCGAAGCCCCCAAACATTAACGTCATTCCATCATTAAATACTTTGCTAAGATCTTTTAACTCACACACTTTCTCCCATCCATTCATTTCAATTCCCCTTTTTCTTAAGCTTGAATGATTTCTTTTTCAAATGCCTCAATGACAGAATATAGCCTGTGATATAATTCTTTAATTTCACTACTTTTTATCGTTAAGGGTGGAGCAACTAAAATGGCCGTCCCGCTTTTACCATCTAATCCAGCTCCTGCAGGGTATATAAGTAGCCCTTCTTTTTCTGCAATAGCAACTAGACGAGGTGTCCATTCACTTGGCAATGGCTGGTGATCTTGTCCATTAATGAATTCAAGCCCAAATAACATTCCCTTCCCTCTTACATCACCAATCAATGAAAACCTTTCTTTTAATAAATTTAAATAATGGAGGAGCTCTTTACTTTTCGTTGGTACGTTTTCTAAGATTTTCTCATTATCAATTAATTGCAGTACGGCTAATGCAGCAGTTGCTGACAATGGATTAGCACTATACGTATGACCGCTCATCAAAACTCTGCTTCCTGTTTGAATTTCTTTAATAATATTATTAGACACTAACGTTGCCGCAATCGGTGAATAACCTGCTGATAAACCCTTTCCTATTGCAACAATATCTGCCTCTACACCCCAATCCTCAATCGCTAAAAAACTCCCCGTTCTGCCACAGCCTGTCATCACTTCATCAACAATAAACAGCAGATTGTGTTTGTCACAAATTTCTTTAATACGTTGATAATAGTCTTTTGTTGGAACAATCGCTCCACCAGCAGCACCAATAATTGGCTCTGCAATAAAAGCGGCAATGTTATCAGATCCAATTCTTTCAATCATTAAATCCAGTTGGTTAGCACATTTCAATTGACAGTTTGGATACTCTAGGTCAAATGGACACCGATAACAATATGGCGGCTCTAGTACTGGACGCTCTTCTAAATGACTTTCAAAACGCTCTCTTCTAACAGAATGACCAGACATACTTAGTGCACCCATAGTGATCCCGTGATAGCTTAACCAGCGTGATAAGATAATTTTTTTCCCTTTCCTCCCTTTCTCTTGCCAATATTGAATAGCAATTTTCATCGCTGTTTCGACCGCTTCTGAACCACTATTAACAAAAAAGCAATACGGCGTCTGTGGTGCTTTTTTTGCCAGCAGTTCGGCAAGGGCTTCCGCAGGTTCATTCGTAAATTGCGAACGGTAAACAAAAGCAATTTTATTTCCTTGTAGGCTCATTTTAGAAATGATTTCTTCCATCCCGTGACCAATATTCGCCGTAACAGCTCCTGAACATGCGTCTAGATAATCTTTTCCATTTTTGTCAAATACATAGACCCCTTTTCCATAATCCACTAAAGGGTAATTCTTATCTAGAAACGGTTTTATTAAATATGAACGGGACATAGAATCCCTCCTAAGCATATTAAATGCAATTATTCTTTTAATTCATATCTATGTAAGGAATTCCGAAATCTTTCTTACTTGAAAATCTCTTTTCAAAAAACATGAAAAGTCCGACTCCTGTAACTAGAGTCGGACCTTTCAACTTAATGATTGACTGATTCAAGCATTTTCTTATTTTCTAGTTTATTAATCATGTCTCTTGCAATCCAAACGCCACATGCACCCGCCTGTGCGAGCCCACGTGTAATTCCAGCTCCATCCCCTCCAACATACAAGCCTGAAATTTCAGTTTCAAAACGATTATTCAATTTGGGGCGTGCTGAATAAAACTTTGCCTCTACTCCATAAAATAACGTATGTTCAGAGGCAATACCAGGTGTAACATGGTCCAATGCTTCTGTCATTTCAATTAAACTTTTCATTGTATTGTATGGAAGAACTAGTCCTAAATCTCCTGGAACGGCTTCTTTTAAAGTTGGTTCTAAAAACCCTTCTTGAATACGTTTTACGGTTGACCTTCTTCCTTTTAAAATGTCTCCATATTTTTGGACAATAAGTCCACCATTTGATAAGCGATTGGCTAATGTGGATACTTCATGCGCATATTCATTCGGTTGATCGAACGGATCTGAAAAAGTATGAGAAACGAGCAACGCAAAATTGGTATTCTCACTTCCTAAAGTTGGGTCTTTATAAGCATGTCCATTTGCTAACATGGTACCTGAATGATTTTCCACTACAACATGTCCTGAAGGGTTACTACAAAATGTACGGACCTTTGTACCAACCGATGTATTATAGACAAACTTGCCTTCATAAAGGTGAGTATTAATTTCCTCCATGACAATATCAGAAGTTTCAACTCTCACACCAATATCTACTTGGTTGTTTAACATTCTTAATCGTCTTTTCTTTAATAGCTTTGCAAGCCATGTTGAGCCATCACGCCCTGGAGCAACCATCACTTTTTTAGCATATAAATTCGTTCCGTCTTTTAACGTAATTCCTTTCATTGTGTACTTTCTATCAGCATCCTTCTCTGTTAGAAAGTCCTCTACTTCTGTTTTAAACGTCATTTCGACCTTATCTTTTAAATATTCATAAATATTTTTCAAAATTTCTAGGTTCTGTTCTGTGCCAAGGTGCCTAACTTGTGCTCTTAACAATTTTAATCCTGCAGCGTACCCTCTTTTTTCAATATCTCGTACTTCAGGAGTTAAAGGGTCTGTTATATTCTCTGTTGCACCGTGTTGTAAATTAATCTGGTCAACGTATCTTATTAACTCTTCGACCTTTGAGTTTGGTAAATAATCGGTCATCCAACCTCCAAACTCACTTGTAATATTAAACTTTCCGTCAGAATAGGCACCTGCTCCACCAAAGCCGTTCGTAATTGAGCAGGCTGGGAGACAACCTGCAAATTCCTTCCGCCCTACTGCTGGAGGACATTTTTCAATCTTTTTTTGCAATATCGGGCAATTTCTCCTATAAATATCATGTCCTTTATCTACTAATAACACTTTAGCATTAGGTAATTTTAACGTCATTTCATAGCTGGCAAAAATTCCAGCAGGTCCAGCTCCAACAATAATCACATCATATTCGGTTCTCATCATCCATTACCTCTTTTCGTGTTTTACTAACCACAACGGTAAATATATCAAAATATCAAGACGATTACAACCATTTTCCGAACTTTTATTATTTATCATATATAATCGTTCGGTAATAACACTCATTCCCTCCTCTTATTTTCTTCGATATTTCGACAGAGCCAGAGAAATTTTTCAAATATTTTGTAGATAAATATGACTACTACCTGCATAATAATGTTAGAATTATTACAACTTTACAAAAGGGGGAATTATGTGAAAATAGTAAACTTCTCTTTTTTATCAAAAAGAAAAAAACCTTCTAACCTGAAAAGTGAACAAAAATCATGGGTAAAGCCTTTTCGCCTTTACCGAACGATTCGAGGGAAGGTAATCCTTTCTTTTGTTTTTCTTTCTTTCGTATTAATTGGGATTGCTTTTACGTTTAATGCCAACATGACCAAGCTAGATAATGAAATGAATACCCTTTTAGAAAGAGATGTGGAGGTTCAAAACCAATTGGCATTCCTGAACTCCTCGCTGTTAAATATTGAAACAGGTGCAAGAGGATATGTCATTACAGGAAATGAAGAATTTTTAGAACCATATGTAAAAGGAAAAGAGTCGATTCCTGAACATTTTCTTTTTCTTGAACGTACCTATTCTGGTCAAGAAGAGCAGTCGGATAGGTTAGGGAAGATCCAAACTAATTTTAATTTATGGATAAAGTGGATTGACCGCGTTGTAGACAAACGAAAGGCAGGATTTGCTAAAGAGGCACAAGAAATTGTTTCTACTGGACAAGGTAAAAAATACATGGATTCAATTGGTACATACGTAGAATTAATTGTTGAGGACCAATTATTAACGACGGACACACGGATTACAGAACTTAAAGATCAAGTAGCACTATCAAAAAATGTAACGGTCAGTTTAGCCATAGTTGCTAGTATACTTTCCATTATTTTTGCCATTATCCTATCCATAACGATTACTCGAAATACGAACAAAATCAGCTCGTCTATTTTAGAGATTGCTAATGCTGGTGGAGATTTAACGAAACGAATTAAAGTAACGTCAAAGGATGAGCTTGCTAAACTAGCAGATGATACGAATTTACTTATTGAAGGAATTGGAAAGCTTGTTTATGAAGTATCATTTATGGCTGAAAACGTCTCAGCCAGCTCAGAACAGCTTTTAGCATCAGCTGAGGAAACAACCAAAACCATTGTTTCCATAGCAGAAACTTCTACTCAGATTGCTGCTGGTAGTGAGGAAACGACAAACAAAATGACTGACTCTCTAGATAAAATGCAGGCGCTTGAAGAAGCTGCAACAACCCTTTCCAAAAATGCTGAGGTCGTTAAAAGCTCAGCACTTAATACGAAGGAAGCAGCTGAGGTAGGAAGCGATTCAGTAAATAGCTCTTCTGCAAAAATGATGAACATCGAAGAAATGATGGCAAACACATCAGATACTGTAAAAGCACTAGGCAAAAAGTCGGAAGAAATCACCTCCATTATTAAAACTATTACAGAAATTTCAGAACAAACCAATTTACTGGCATTAAATGCTGCAATTGAAGCAGCTAGAGCAGGAGAACATGGTCGAGGGTTTGCTGTTGTAGCAGATGAGGTCAGAAAGCTTGCTGAGCAGTCACAAGGAGCCGCAAGGGAAGTCACTAAAATTGTCTATTCGATACAAGAGGAAGTAACAAAAATTATCGAGCAAAACCGCGAAGGTGTAAAAGAAGTCATTTCCGGAGTGGAAACATCTAATGAGACGATTAACTCACTAGAGAGGATTTTATCTCACTCAACCTCAACATTTGATGTCATGGATGAAATGGTTCAACAAATCCATCATACCTTGACATTAAGCAATGAAGTTGCTTCATCCTTCACGTATGTAAATGAAATTGCTTCAAGCACAGCATTAAACACTGAAACGACCGCTGCCGCTTCTGAAGAGGGATCTGCTGCAATGGAACAGATCACCGCATCTGCTTCAGAATTATCCATTCAAGCTGAAAAATTACGTGATGTAGTGGGGAATTTTAAAATTTAAGAAAATTTATTTATTGTAGTCTAAAAGGCATTGCTTGTAAGCAATGCCTTTTTTGAGTTACTTTATCACTACATTTTTTTTATAGGGTTTAATATTCTTCCTTCCGTTAACAGAGCAAATGACAACATACCCGTCAACTTACGTATCTTTATCTAGGGAAGAAGCACACTGCCCCAATAATGATAAGTAAGATAAATAACACCACAATTAACGCGAAACCGTTATTAAATCCGCCGCAGCATGGATAACTATAAGTCGGGTATTCAGGGCAACAATGATCATAGCCTCCGTAATACATAGAACTCACTCCTCAAGTGTTTTGTTTTAATACATTACTACACTATGATAAATGCCCGATTTGTGTCTGTGCATTTGCCCAAATATTTTCTCTCTCTTCTAACGGTATTACAATGATAATACGAAAAATGCTAGTCTAAAAAATGATAGCAATATTTTTTTTCACTTCAATGCGATTCATGAAATACCATAACCGTATCGTCAATCAAACATTTTTTTGTATTCAGAATACCCTTCTTCCTCAAGACGATCTTTAGGAATGAACCTCAATGCTGCAGAATTGATACAATATCGAAGTCCACCTGATTCTTTTGGACCATCATCAAATACATGGCCAAGGTGAGAATCTGCTGTTTTACTTCTCACTTCTGTTCGAATCATGAAATGGCTAAAATCCTTTTTTTCAACGATTTCTTCGTCTTTAATTCCTTTCGAAAAACTCGGCCAGCCACAATGGGCATCAAATTTATCTTTCGAACTAAATAACGGAGTTCCAGAAACAATATCGACGTATATTCCCTCTTCAAAATGATTATAAAATTCATTTCGAAAAGCCGGTTCCGTTCCGTTGTTTTGCGTTACTTCATACTGCACGGGTGTTAGTTTTGTTTTTAATTGTTCTTTATTCTTATTCACTTCTCATTCCCCCAATGCGATTCAATAAAGTGCTTTCTTCCTGAACCTTCAAAATAAGCGTTATACCGCGTTGAATTCTTTTTATAATACCCTTGGTGATAACCCTCTGCTTGATAAAACGGTTTGGCTGGAAGAATCTCTGTTACAATCGGTTTTGAAAAAATGCCCTTCTCTATCAAGTTCTTTTTGGATTGTTCTGCTATTTGCTTTTGCTCTTCAGTATGATAGAAGATGGCTGTTTTATAGGAATGACCACGATCAAAAAACTGTCCACCAGGATCTGTTGGATCGATAAGTTGCCAATATGTTTCAACTAACTTTGCGTAAGGATAGATGGACGGATCAAAAGTAATTTGGACCGCTTCATAATGACCGGTAAGATTGGTACATACTTGTTCATAGGTTGGATTTTCAATCTCTCCACCTGTGTAACCTGATACAACAGATTGGATCCCTGGTTGCTCATCGAACGGTTTTACCATACACCAAAAACAACCTCCGGCAAATGTAGCCTGCTGGCTCTTTTGAGTTGTCACGATACTCACCCTTTCTAAGGTATATTCATACTCTTCCCTTAGTAAAAGATTCTAACGTGTTTTGTGCTATTCGTAAAAGAAATTGCTTACTACCTTCTGTTTCGTCTACTCTTTTTACTTCGTTGCTTCCACACTTTTTTCTCGTCTAGCTGTGCACGTAAATCGCTTTTTCTTTTATTGAATTCCTGTTCTTTTTGAAGTTTTCGATAGCTTTGAAAGCGTTGTTGTTCAAGCGTTCCATTTTCAATTGCTTCTAAAACAGCACATCCATGCTCTTTAACATGCTGACAATTTCGAAAGAAACAACGACTTGATAACGTTTCTATATCTTCAAACCCTACCTCTAAACCAGATTTCCCTTCCCAAATTTGAATCTCTCTCATTCCTGGTGTATCAATTACAGCCGTTCCATTCTGTAAATAAAATAGCTCTCTAACCGTTGTTGTATGTTTTCCTTTCCCATCCTTATCTCTGATCTCCAAAGTTTTTTGAACATTGTCACCCATTAAATAATTGACGATTGTCGATTTACCTACTCCAGATGAACCGACGAAGGCAACGGTCTTTTCCGGTTGTAAATAAGGCTCAAGTTTTTCCAGCCCCCAGCCCTCTTGACAGCTAAGGGGAATAATGTCGGCTTGTTTTGATAGTGTGTTTAGGTCAGCCATCACCTTTGCAATGGATGAACATAAATCACCTTTTGATAAAAGGAAAACAGGGGCTGCCCCACTTTCATGTGCTAGCATCAAATATCTTTCCAGCCTTCTTACATTTATATCCTCATTTAAGGATGACACAATAAACAGTGTATCAACATTTGTTGCAATGATTTGTTCTTTACATTCACTTCCTGCTTTCATTCTCGAGAATTTACTCGTTCGTGGATGTACGGAAGTAATAAATCCGAAATCATCGCTGCCCATTTCGCATGTCACCCAATCGCCAATTGCTGGGTAACTGTTCGAATCTAGATGCTGATAATAAAATTTCCCCGGTAGTTTACAATTGATTTCCTCGTCTCCAACTAATACTTTATAGACTTGTTTCATTTCTTTAATTACTCGGCCCGTTACAGTTCGATTTGATTCATTCTTTACATTCATTCTATTCTGATTATTTTTTTCCATCGTTTTCCTCCATAATAAAAAATCCATAGGCGTTTACACGTCCCATGGATTTTCATCATGTCAGTCATTCAATAGTAGCAATGATTAAAAAGCCATCCGTAAAGGAAGGGACGTGTTATAGTCGATAAACATCTGTTGTTGAGTGAATTGAATATGCATTTTTCTCATAACACAACACCTTCCTTCTTCAATAATTAAATTCATTATCCTATATTTCGAGAATAATTGCAAGGGATATTTTGTACATTCACCCATTTTTTGTCCTTTGCATATTGTATTGACGTAACAACTATAGAATGGAGGTTTGACTTTGAACTACTCACACAAATATTTAGAAAAAGCAGCCTTTTATGATTTGTTAGCTCATTATTATAAATATACAGATCCAAACAAACACATCCATTATTATCAAAAACATTTAGATAATATGAACAAAGCCCTTCAATCACCGCGCTCCGAGATGACACAGTATGCTCATTTACCCGCATATGTTCGTTTCCTTCATGCCTCTCCTGACTCGATGAATGTAGATGTATTTGTAAACGGCAAAAAGGTTCTTAAAAATATAGCTTTTAAAGAAGTTAGTGATTATTTAACTTTCCCTACTGGAAAATATCACATTGATATTTACCCAACTGGCGATTCTGTAACTACTATTATTAGTAAAAAAATAGCTGTCGAAGAAGGTAAAATTTACACTTACACCATCCTTGGAACTAGTGAAAAACTACAGCTATTACCTTATGAGGATAAGCCTAGAGTACATCCAAACGAAACAAAAATTCGTTCCATCCACTTATCACCAGATGCACCTGCCGTAGATATTGCTGTTAAAGGAGGAGATGTCGTATTTCCAAATATTTCGTTTAAACAAGCCACCGACTACTTACCACTTTCCCCAATGCCCGTTGACTTAGAAGCAAGAATAGCAGGAACAAACACCGTTGCTCTTTCAATCCCTACTCTTACTCTAAGGCCAAATGAAAGCTACACCGTTCTTATCGTTGGTTTCGTTGACGGTGAACCACCATTAGAATCACTTGTAATAAAAGGATAGACAAAACGAGCTTATGCTCATAGCTAAGCTCGTTTTCCTCTCTAAGGTTGAACGGTCTTATCTGATACATATAACATAAATGAAATTTGATCCGTGGCTAAATCAAATGTTTTAGCATGCACGCTTAAGCCACTTTTTAATTTCATTTCTGTCAATGCAACGTAAATGGACTCTTCATTTGGTTGAATTTTGACCCATTCAGGCAATTTATATGAATCACGAATAAACTTCAACACATAAGGAACGGGCAAATTAATCGTCCCTAAAGAAATCGTTTTCTGTTTTAATATTAAATCGCCATTGCTTAATACCTGAGGTTCAAACGTCATTTTTAAATCGATACTTCCAGTGAAAACGGCCATTGTTCCATATAGTTCAATTTGATCCGTTAACTTCACTGAATAGTCAATCGGTCCATTTAAATGGTTCTCATTTATATATAAATCGATCAAATTCGTTAGATTTTCTTTATTGGTCGTCAATTCTAAAGGAATATCTTCTTTCTCCCTATCAATTTGCTTATAGACAATGTCATCATCCTCGATGGGTTTAAAAAGGAAAGAAAATATCACAATTAAGACAATAAGCACGAAAACCAATAATGTGAAAAAAGCTAATTTCCACCTATTTTTCATATTTACTCCTCATTTTTGATCAGACTATTTTCAATTAATGTTTCAAATCTATTCCCCTTTGATAAAAACTCAAACACTCTCTCACTAATTCGTTGGTATCCAAGGTCATTAGGATGAAAAAAGTCATCTGATAGCAATTTCTCTTCTATGTTCATAAAAAGGTCAGCGATATTAACAAAGAACGCATTTTCAACAGAATTAATTACTGTTCGTTCACTAACAGCATTCCAGTCTTTTAAAATACTTTCTGTTTCCGGAACCTTTGAGAAAAGGAACAAAAAAGGATTATAAATCCCAATTAATACAATTCCGGCATCTTGATTAATATGTCTAATTTTTGTTAAAACCGTTGTTAATCGTTCCTGATAAAGAGAGGATTCAGTTGAAAATAATTCTAATGTTAAGGAAGTAAAATTTCTTTTAATAACAGACATTAAATCATTTCCACCGATGGTAATCATGACAATATCCGCCATTTCTATTTCTTCTCGAACACTTGAGTCTTCTAGCTGCTTAAGTAAGCCTGATGTTTTCAGCCCTTTTTTTCCTAAATTTATAAATTCCGTACTTTTTATCTCCTTTAAGCTATTAAATGATTGCGTTAAATGTGGAATATATCCTCCACTATTCGTGCTATCTCCAATTCCTTGGGTTAGCGAATCACCGATTGAAACGACTTTTAACTCCCTAGGAAAAAAATTAGCGGGAATTTCTTGCTTTGGAAGTAAACTAACTTGTTTTGTAGTCAGAAATGCGTTTGCTTGATTAGATGAACATCCTGTTAAAAACAGGATTATGACAACTTGAACCATCCATTTCTTCAAAATTTTACTCACACTTTCTCTGCCATTCTTAGGATGAATTGAATACTGACATGAAATAACATGAATGTAGCATAATCGATTATAACAAGTGCACAATAGCTCTCATTATTTCATTTAAAGCTGTCGTTTACATACGTAGGATAAACGAGAACCTTCTTTACTATATTGTGTAATACATTGAGGTATTATATAAAAAATCTCTTATTTTTTATAATTTCCTTTCATAATCAGGAATCGTTTGTCCCCTCCTTTACCAACCAAAAGCTACATCAACCTCATTCAACCAATCTCACAATAAGGTCATTTCATTATAGAGATCAAAAATATTTTCAAAGTGAGATTCTATATATTCATTCGATTTATATGCTATTATTCATAGTTTATGAAAAATATGGGAAAAGGGACTAAGTCTTTGTAAGCAAAAAGCAGCAAATTTTATATTAAGGAATGTTGTATATATTTAATACATCTAAGTACGTCTATCCATTCTAAGGTTTCCATACCATTCGATGGCTATTTTGATCACATGTAAGGGTGACCTGACTTCCTCAATTTTTTTCTTGTGTATTTCCACTGATATTCGGGCATCATGAATGGCATCTTTTATTGGTGCATCAACTTTTTTTACCTCTATGCTTCTATCTAGAGTAAGGGTGCTAATGGTGACCATTGCCCATCACTTTCATCTTATTTTATCTTTTTTTGAATCCACTTTGAGAGGAATGTTCAACATCCTACTATTTCTTTCTTTAACCTATTAAACATCTCCACCTACCCCCTTTATGAAAAGGACATAAGATTATCATGTTGAGTTTACAACTAAGCCCTTTGTCATAATCGCTAGTCTTTCTTTACGAATAACCGTTTGAAAGGTTTCATTTGCGTCCTTCGATATCCGCTTCATTTTGGTAAATAAAAATATAACGTAATGAAGGAAATACCGTTATATTTCTAACCATCCATACCGTATTCTAATTACTTACAGTAACTCTATATTATCCCTTTTTCACTAGTGCTTGTATAATTTCTGCTGTAAAATGATTGATATGGTCTTTCTATAGTGGTGACTTAATTCTCTACTTTCAGTTAGTTGAATGGATCAGCAAACAATGAAATGAGGTACTTGTATGGAAGAAAAATTTTTGTCGATAGATAACTATCGTGTAAGATGCAATGTTTGGGGAGAAAATATTTTGCCAACCATCGTTTGTTTACACGGATTAGGAAATACAAGTTTGAGCTTCATAGAAATAAGTGAAGCTTTAAAAAAAGAATATAAAATAATTTCTATTGATCTTCCTGGACATGGTAAAAGTGATAAGTTTACAACAGAAAAAGAATATGAAATGGTAAATATGACGAAATGGTTGTATACCATCATAAACAAACTGAATGTAGAAAAGTGTTACTTATTAGCACATTCATATGGAGCAGATATCGCCCTTCATTTTATGAAAGAGTATGGGTTTATGGTTATCAAGACATTATTAATTGATGGAGGCTATACAACGAAAGATGATTTTTATAAAATTGTTGATGAATTAGCAAATAAACCTGGATGGAAATGGCCAAACATCAACAATGTGGAGAAGGAAATTCAATATACAACAGAATCCTTTCATACATTTGAATATTCAAATTTTGAAGCCTTTCTCCATGAAGAAGCTCAATCAAATCGAAATTGGTCTCATAATAAAAAAAGAGCATCGATGGATTACGTTAAAGAGATTAATGGGAAAGTGAAGCTTATCGTTGATGCAGAAGTAGTAAGTTCAGTAATAAAGTCTATGGCCAACTCCCCAGTTAAACAAATTTATAGAGAGTTAGAAGATAATATATTGTTATTAGTGGCTACATTACCAAAAGAGTTTACGATCATTAATGATACATTATTGGAAGATGTGAAAAATAACTCTAAAATTGTAGTCAAAAAAATTGAAGATACTACTCATATGTTACATTGGGACGATACTGAAACGGTTATTGAAGAAATTAAAAAGTTTTTTTATTGAAACATGAAAAACTTTTTGCACAAATAAGTAATAACTTACACTTTCAGATGCTTGGACCTATAATAATCAAACATCATCTTGGAAAGTGAACCATTCCAAGAAACGGAGAGATACAAATGAATTATTCTAGCATTGGCATTGATGCCGGTGGAACACTTGTCAAAATGGCGACTCTAGAAAATAGCATCATGGAAAAAAGAACCTTCCCTTCCTCACAGATGAACGAGGTTGTTAATTGGCTTTCCGAGTATGCTCCAACTGCAGAAATCTGTGTCACTGGCGGAAAGCATCAATTACTAGCCAAACAAATAATGAAGCCTGTAACATCAATCGTCGAGTTTGATGCTACTTGCAAAGGGGTACAACTTTTAGCCCGCCAAAATAATCTCTTACTAGAAAAACAATTTATTTTAGCAAATATCGGAACAGGAACATCGATTCATCATATAGTTGATGGAAAACAAGAGAGAATCGGAGGAACTGGTGTTGGTGGAGGAACCTTAATGGGCCTAGCCTATTTATTATCCGGAATAGCTGATTATAACCAACTTGTACAAACAGCTGCAAAAGGAAAGAGAGATGGTGTTGATATTACAGTAAAGGATATTTTCGAAGGAATAACTCCCCCTATTCCAGAAAATCTTACAGCAAGTAACTTCGGAAATGTTCATCGCTTTATGGATAGAAAACCGTCAGAGCCTGATATACTGGCTTCCATTATAGGGCTCATTGCAGAGACGGTCGTCACCATTTGTTGTCAGGCAGCCCATCGTTTTGATACAAACTCTATCGTATACATAGGTTCAACCTTTCGTTCAAACCTACTCTTAAAAGAAATGATTGAAGAATACACGATTATGAAAGAAAAGAAACCAATCTTTTTGGAAGATGGCGAATTCAGTGGAGCTGTAGGAGCATTGCTAACTCTTCCTTGAATGAATCTTTTAGTTTCTCACATAGATTACAAGTTGTAGGTTTTATAAATAACCCTTAAAAAATATTTTGAACTGATACCCGCTTTATTGCATGATTAATTGAAAATACCTGGAAGGAAGGCCCTTGTAAACAACCTAGTCGAAACTAGCTTTTCTATGCTGAAATGCTTGCCGATGCTTTTTTGTTAAAACCTTAAAGGAACTCCCTATTACATACCAACTTATAGATGTGAAACATAAACAGCTCAGGTTTTTGCTACTTTCTAATCAGCCGAGGTGTCCTTTTCCAATCAACATTAACCCATATCCAATTAATCTTCCCAATGGCTGCCTCAGAAGGTTCTCTTTGGATTAAGCGTCACCCCATTTCCTACTCACTAATAAAAAAAGCTGTCTCCTCTATGGAAACAGCTATTCTGCGTAGTATTCAAACCCAATCGCGCCAACTCCGGTATGAGTTGAAATGACGGGCGTCGTTTCTTCAATCTCAAAAGAATCAAAGCCCGTTTCTTTTATGATTTTATCTTTTAACATTTTGGCTAGTTCAAGTCCATCTGCATGGCAAAGTCCAATTTTCTTTAACGTTTTTCCTTGAATATCTTCTGATAACTGTTTGACTAGAAATTTCACTACTTGCGAATGACTTCTAACTTTTGTGACTGGCGTATATTCAGCACCTTCTAAAGAGGCAATTGGTTTAATGTTTAATAGTGAGCCGAGTAATGCTTTTCCCTTTCCAATTCTTCCACCTTTAACGAGGTTGTCAAGTGTGTCCACAACAACAAATAGTTTTGTAGCAGCTCTAACTTCAGCTAATCTATTTACTATTCCTTCTACATCTTTTCCTTCCTTACTCATGTCGGCTGCTTCCATTACTTGAAATGCTAGTCCTTTTGAAATGAATAAAGAATCAATAACCGTGACATTACTATTACTCATGTCAGCTGCACTTTGTGCTGAACGAACGGTTCCACTCATTTTCCCCGTCATATGTATGGAAATAATATGACTTCCGTCCTTGCCAAGCTCATCATATAGCTCTAAAAAGGTGCCGACTGGGGGTTGAGAACTCTTAGGTAATTCAGGCGATTTTTTCATTTTTTCAATAAAGTCTTTTGGCGTAATATCGACACGATCTAAATAATTCTCACCATCAACAGAGAGTGATAGTGGAACGACGTGTATATTATTTTCGGCTATTTCCTTTTCTGATAAGTCAGCGGTTGAATCTGTTACTATTTTTATTTTAGTCATGATTACACATCCTTACTATATACCATTCAACCCTATTATAACGATAATTATTTCTGTTGTGAACTACCACAAGAGTCACCCATTGCAAAAACATCATAGTGCTATTATTTTAGAATAATAGAGTACATATATCTTGCTCTTAAAAATAACTGTTCTTTATTCTATAATTAGAAAAAAACAAACGAAGTGTTTCAATAGTATCGTCCATCCTAGGCATACGAAGTAACGGCTCCTATTGATAAGTCTACTTTTAACGTGATAGAACTCCTATACATTATGTAAACATTTGCTTAATACATTCTTCATTATTATTTTGACTGCTATTCACGATATTGGACACTCTGTAAAACTCCATTTTCTCATCTTCTAGTGGAGTCAATAAAGAAGAAACTTGGTCAAAAGGAATATTCACATTTAACCAATTAAGAATCTTATCTTTTGTATCTAGGATAACGGGCATTCGATCATGTATCGGTTGAACTACATCATTTGCCTTCGTAGTAATAATAGTCCCCATCGAATGTTTTTGTCCGTGCTCCTCTCTCGCATCCCATAATCCGGCAAAAGCGAAGGGTTCTCCATTTTCCAATTGAAAACGATAAGGTATTCTTTCTTTGCCCTTTCGTTTCCACTCAAAAAAACTATCTGCCATAAAAACACAACGCCTTTTATCGACTAATGATTTAAAGCTTACTTTTGTTGAAAGTGTTTCACCCCTTGCATTAATCATTGGTTTTGGTGCCGCTCCCTTTGGAGACCACTTTGGGATAAGTCCCCAATGAAGAGGACCAGCTCTTACTTTTGAATTGTAATAAATAGCACTTAATACCTTTTGTCCTGGCGCTACATTATAGCTGATTTCCCACTCTGTACTCCATTCATCAATTGTTATAAGTTGACTCCATTCCTCAGGTGGGATAGTAATTGTATACCTTCCACACATTTCGATTTACCCCCTATTGTAGATTCATTTTATTAATATTATAAGATTAGTTTACATCTCTATCCCCTTCTGCTCTAAAAGCAGGAAATAAATTATGAATAGGGAAAGTTAGCTTTAAGAAAATTTTTCAGCATAGTATTTGCAGATTTTTTGGGAATAACATAGAATAATTAATAACTGTACTTTAAGGGGGACTTTGTTTGTCAACCTACGATCAAATTCATTGGAAGGAAGAAATCGCCAACGCTATTACCCATGGAATTGGATTTCTTCTAAGCATCCCAGCCTTAGTTATACTCATTATCTTTGCCGTTGAAAAAGGAACGGCATGGCACGTCGTCAGCTTTACAGTGTTTGGCGTTTCGATGCTACTTCTGTACTTATTCTCAACCATGCTTCACAGCTTTAAACCTTCTCCAGTAAAACGACTTTTTGCTATTTTAGATCATTCTGCAATTTACGTTTTAATTGCTGGAACGTATACACCATTTGTATTAGTTAGTATCAGAGGTCCTTTAGGTTGGACGATTTTTGGTATTGTATGGGGATTAGCCTTGACAGGTATTGTTTTCAAATGCTATTTTATCGACCGATATAATGTCATCTCAACGCTTTTCTATTTATTAATGGGTTGGCTCATTATTATTGCCATTAAGCCAATATATTTAAGTTTAACAGGGACAGGTTTTGCCCTATTGTTAACAGGTGGGATTTCATACTCCATCGGGGCTATATTTTACATTTGGGATAAACTCCCATACAATCATGCGATTTGGCATTTATTCGTTCTGGCTGGAAGTGGGTTTATGTATTTTTGTGTATTATTTTATGTATAGAGCGAGGAGGTAAAAATTACTCTCGTTTCTTATGTAGCGAACGAAAAAAGAGCGTCTTCTTACGTAGGAGGTCGCTCTTTAGTTTATAACATATACCATTGAAATGGCTCCTATTCAAAATATCTTTATAATACTTCTACATCATTATATATTATCCTCTACCATTCACATTTTTCTTTTTGTTCTGCTTATCTCGAAAGAAAGTGGATAACGAAAAGAATCTATTCACGTTAAAACCATCGTATAAAAAATGGGAACCCTACTAAAATAGGTCCCCATTTTTTATTAGTTTTATAGTGCTTGTATCATTGCTTCTCGAATTTCCGATAAAATAACCTTACTATCTGTTTCGACTACTTTTTCTTTTGAAAAAGGCGGGAGTATTTCAATTGTAATTTGTGAAGGCTTTAGCCCCTTTGGTCCGTTTTCATAGATATCGGCTGTTCCTTTAATAACAATTGGGACAATCGGAACGTTTGCATCTTTTGCTAGACGTGTTCCACCAGCTTTAAATTCGCCAATTTGTCCACCTTTACTACGTGTTCCTTCAGGAAAAATAACCATCGATCGACCACTGTTTAACAGTTGGCTGCCTTGACGTAATGCTTTCACAGATTGCCTTCGATCTTTACGATCAATAAAGACACAGTCAAGAACTTCCATCCAATCGCGAATTAAAGGAACTTTTTTGACTTCAACTTTTGAAATAAAGCCAAATGGCTTAGGAATATAACCCATCAAGGTTGGAATATCAAAATTCCCTTCATGATTACTGACGAAAAGAACGGCCCCTTCGGGTAAATGTTCTTCTCCTATAACTGTAATAGTAGAGCCGGTATTATCAATGACTCTTTTTGCCCATGCCTTAGCGTATTTATGAGCAGACTGACTTTTTTCTTCCTCGTTTAAAGTAACTGATTTTTTTATTTTTCTTAAGGTTGGAATACTAAAAACGAGTGAAAAACATAAATAAAAAAATAAATAAACAATACGAATCAGTGCCATTTCTTTTCCTCCTATATCGAATACCTTCAATATTATACAGGAAACGACAGAAACTATGAAATAATTATTACCACTTATCTCATAGATTACTTGTATCATCAGTTATTTTAAAATAACGTTTGACCTTGTTATTTGAACTAGAGGGAGAATTTCAGTAAACTGTTTTCTAAAAGATTGTTGCCATTGACTATAAAAAATGACGTACACGAATTTTAGGTATACGCCATTTCACTTATTTAGTTGCAAAGCCAATTCTATAATGGTCACTTTATTATTCTCTATACCAATTATCATCAAAGTTTAGATTTAATGCTTTTCCGAAGCACACTCCAAATTTAATAAACCCCCGTCCTCTTCCTGTTATTATCTTCCCATCTTGAACAACCAGTTCATCCGAATAGTTTTCTTGTTCAAAGACTCCTGATTTTTCTCTAGCTTCCTCCGTCATCCCAACCGTATATTTTTTCCCTTTTAATATCCCAGCCTTTGCAAGTAAATAAGGTGAACTTGAGATACTTCCAATGACAGTTGCTTTCCTTTCAACCTCAGCTATAAAGTCTAGTAAAGCTTTTTCCTTTTCTAATGCAAAAATATCCATACAGCCTGTTAATAAAAGGCTATCTATCTCTTCCATGTTTATCTCATCAACAGTAGTGTCGGGTATGCAAGTTAGGCCTGCTTCTCCTCGGATAGGCTGGATACTTCCCCCGACCGTAATGACAGGCTTTCCAGCTTGCATTAAAATGGACAATGCAACACTTAACTCATACTCACTATACTGAGGGTATAATAGAACGGCTGTTTTTTTCATTTCTCTCAAGCTCCCATATGATTAGAATTGTCATTTAACAAAACATGCTTATTCTTTATGACTGTCTGACTGTTGAATAAGAACATGCTGTTAAGGATTATTTTCGCATAAATTAGAAAAATTTAGAAGTCAAAAGATCTCGCTTAATTTCACAGTGCCATTAATAAAACACGAAATGAATGAATCCAAAAACAAATTCAGTTTTCAATTCTAGGTTGCTTATCATTTATTCATTATTGCTTTTTCACAAGAATACGACTATTTGACATTTGCTAGTCTATCAAAATGGGTACTATCTACTCTGTGGAGAAAGAGAATGCTTAATTAAATCGGAAAATAGATTTTTTATTCTATTTGTAAGTTTGCTGCTACTTCATGTGCTTTTTTTATCGTTGCTTGTTTTACTTCTTCCGCTTTCTCAGGTCCCATAGCTGTACCTTCAGCGATAATACTAGCTACATCCGTTACCCCTAAATAACCTAAAACCGTTTTTAATAGACTATTAGCATGTTCCCAACCTGTCTTTGAACTATCAGAATAGATGGAACCTGAAGCTAAAATATGAACACCTTTTTTCCCTTTCAATAATCCGACTGTTCCAGTTTCAGTTGACTTAATAGTGATACCTTTGTATCAATGTATGCTTTTAGAACTGCTGGAAAGCTAAAATTCCACATTGGCGTTACAAATACATAGCCGTCTGCTTCAGCAATTTGTCCGGCTAATTCATTGATGCGACCTACTTTAACTTGTTGTTCGTTTGTTAATGACCGAAAACTTTCTCCTGCACCTAACTTACCCCATGCACTAAATACATCAGCATCAAGTATAGGTATATCTTCTTTATATAGGTCTAGTTTAACGATTTCTACATCTGGATTCTTTCTTTCATAAATTGCTAAAAACTCTTTTCCTACTTGAAGACTTACAGAATTCTCTTCGGCTAATGGATGTGCTGTAATATACAATATTTTTCTCATTGATTTCATACCCTCTCATAATCTAATTTTGCCCGTACTTTTACCTTTGATTGCTTACGTAATAATAGCTAAAATTGATCTACATGTAATCCGGAATTAAAACTTTTTTCCTCCTCCTGAAATTTATTAATGCAAAGCACAAATTCAACTTACCATACCTAATATGACACCTATATGACATAATGAATAAAAAAGAGGTGGTTTTTTGAAAATTGAACGACTAATCGCTTTAATCATGCTTTTGTTAGAAAGAGAAGTAGTTCCCACTAGCGAGCTAACTGAAAAGTTAGAAGTTAGCAGAAGAACCATCTTTAGAGATATAGACACCTTGAATATGGCAGGGTTACCTATTGTGACTACAAGAGGTTCAAAAGGTGGAGTAAGCTTGATGAAGACATATAAAGTTGATAATAAATTATTTACGCCAAAAGATGTACACAGCTTAATCACTAGCTTGAAAAGTTATTATCAATTATTAGAGAACAAAGATATTGCAAATATGTTGACCAAATTGGAAAGTATGACGGAAGGAAATGAGTTATTAAAACAAAATGACCATAAGGAATTTTTTTCTGTAGATTTAGAACTTAATCAAGGAAATCGCTCATTAAAAAGTCTGCTTAAAGTGATTGAAAAAGCAATGTAGGATAAACAATATTTATTGTTTGATTATATGGATAAAGATGGTGAAGCGAGCGTTCGTAAAGTTGAACCTTATAAAGTAATTTTTAAAGAAAGTAGCTGGTACTTACAAGCCTTCAGTCTAGAGCGAAATGATTATCGAACGTTCAAGCTAGCCCGTATGAGTCAGGTTCGGCTTTCAGAAAACGTTTTTATTCCGAAGAATTTTGAAGCATTACCTATGAATGGTTCAGATTGGATGACTAAAGATACAAAACAAGTCACGATTAAAATTGATAAATCCATTAAAGATAAGGTTATTGAACGATTCGGAGAAGAATATATTATAGCCGACAATGGAAATGAATATATAGCAAAATATTCAATCGTAGATAATAAACATGGATATAATGTACTTCTTAAATTTGGTGATAAGTGTGAAATTATTGAGCCGCAAAGTGTCAGAGAAAATTTCGAGAAATACTTACAAAGCATTTTATATAAATATAGTGATGATTAGTGTTTGAGGACTCAATAGTGTGGCTTTCCCAAAACTAGACAAGAAGATTTATTATTTCTATTTTACCATTTCGTTAAAGCCTCACAGGGCTCTTATAGTCATCACAACTACTTTCTATTTCAGAGTAACGACAAGAAGAATACCAAAAAACGGAGAGATAAATGACTGTGGTCGTTTATCTCTCCGTTTCTTAACGTTTTTCAAAAAATTAATGAACATCCAATGATTAAATTCTAATTCTCAATCTATTCCTTATCTATCAATGGGACCTCGATGCCTTCTCCAACTTCAAGGACAACATTTGAGCGATCTTTAATTGGTGCAAAGACCATTATAAATTCTCCTAGTTCCCTTTCTACTTCACCCTTACTGAAGTTTGGATCGATTCTTTCCCCACTAGCATTTAGGAATACACCAGACTTCCCTTCCGCAACGTGATAGCCAGAGCCTGGATTAATTTGTCTGGCATTTAAGAATTGAAGCTCTAGCTTACTCTTCATTGGTACTTTATTTCCTTCATCATCGGTATAGAACATGTCTGAGCCTTTAATCTCAAGCCTTGTTTCGAGCTCAGAAAATTCTACTCTTTCAATAGTGTATGTTTCATTTTCAAATGTGAATTTTTTATTTAATTCAACAATTTCACTATCTGTGATATAAGATTTGTCCAAGTTAAATTCGACTGGCCATACCGTCTTAATTTCACCCATCCCATTATTATCCCAAATTGTGATGTCTTCAATTTCTAAGCGAATATTTTCTCCTTCATGTTTTTTGATTGAATCAATTGATAGTGCTTTTGCTACTCTATTTTCTTCTTTATTGTAATGCCTGCTTCCCCAACCAACATTATCGAGCTCTTTCCTTTCTCCATCTTCTGAAATTAAATAAATTTTACTGGTACCTTCAAAAATATCTATATAGTAGTTTTCTAAGTCTGTCGTATCACTTTCATAGGTTATTAACAGTTTCGTCTCAGAATTATCAGTCATAACACTTTCAAAATGAATGGTAATATCATTTTGTTTGTCATAGTATGTTTGACTAATAGCTTGTCCATGCCCATCCTTTAAAGCATCTTTTAAGCCTGGATCATCAATGTATTTACTTACAAAGATTTTATTATATGCCTCTTTAATCGCTGCTCCTACGGGAGTAAAGGTTATTGCCGAGAAGGCGAGCAAACAGGCTGCGGCGGTGATTGAAAGTCTTTTAAACATTATACGGTTGCCTCCAAGCTCTTTTTTCGACTGTTTAACACCAAGCTTTACTCGATCGTGTAAAGCTTTTGGAATCTTTATTTTTTCTACTTCTCTTTTAAAGTTATTCATGAAAATCTGCCTCCTTAAATTCCTTTCGAAGTTTATGGATCGTACGATATAGCACTGATTTCACTGTTCCTAAAGGTAAATTTACTAACTCGGATATTTCCTTAAAAGTATACTCTTCATAATACTTTAACATCACGATACTTCTCTCAAGATCAGTCAACTTATCTAGAAACTCTTGCAATGTAATCGATAGAGGCACATCTTCGTCCTCAATGCCAATCTGTTCATGATACTCTGGCTTCAAATAAACCATTTTTTTATTCTTTTGAGTTATGTTAATTGAACAAGTAATGGTAATTTTCATTAACCATGTTTTTAAATACTCTGGATTTTTTAATGTATCAATTTTGTTGAACGCACGATATGCTACTTCCTGAACGACATCTAATGCATCATTTTCATTTTTCACATACACAAAAGCCATCCGATAAATATCCTCTTCATATTTCTTAAAAAGTTTTAAAAAAGCTCGTTCATCTCTCTTTTGGGCTTTTTTTACTAATTGAATCATAAAGTACTACCCTTCCTTTTTTGCGTCTTCTATTTATTAGACAAACAACGTTGTAAAATGGCTTAATTTTTTTGAAAAAAATTTTTTCCAGTCTCTATTTGTAAACTTTCCTACTAATTGCTCATTTAAGAACAACTCGTTTACTAAGGAACCCGTTTATTAGCTAGATTCTCTTAGTAAGCAGAAAAAAGAACTTCTACTATTATAGAAGTTCTTTTTTCTGCTTACTATACTAATGCTCACTTTGGATAACTTTATGCTTTTATTCCACCGATTTTTAGAAGTTATCCTCTAGCTGGATATTCTTTTACAATGTGAATGTTATTTGTTATTAAATGACTTTACTTCAACAATCTCATTGTATTTTAGTAGATGCCTTTCATAGTAGAGTTCATATAAAGTTGTGTATTTCTGAAACCACAAATACGCATAACAAAGCCCTACTAACGGATGATTCAAAACATGCAACAATAAAGTAGGTTAAACCTTTTCTCCTTAGAAAAAATCTATTCTTCATTGTCCATTTCAATTACTTCCACCCTTACTTAGTAAATTAAAAAACATTTTCTTTCGAGAATATAAATAAAACCCAATTTGGATTATATGGTAAACACCTGCTACTATGAAGAAGTGTAATAGTAACTCAGGATTGTCCATAACCCCTCCAATGTCCGTTGCCATCGCAACTAAATAAAGGAAAGCTAAAGTCGTTCCAACAATGGTCGGAATAAAGTATATGGTTGTTATTTCCTTTGAAATAATGTTCTTGATTTCCTTAGAGGTAATTCCTATATTATTCAATTTTTTATATTTCTCCTTTTCCTTCTCAACATTAGAGAAAAGGTTCAAATATAAGAGGATAAACGAGCCGAAGAAAAAAATAACACTTAATATAGTTGTTACAAAAAACAATATCCCATTAGAACTTTTATTACGATTATAATCACCAACTTTTGATGAAATTTGAAATAAGAATTGTTCAGACGTGTTCTCAACACGAAGATCAGTAAGTGGCGGGGATTTTTCATTAGAGCTACTAAATTTTCCAGCTAGTTTTTCGACAACATCGGTGGTCTCTTCCCAATTTTCAACATTAATAAAATGAAGATTTGAATCAAAGCCATCTAAGGTATTTTTTAGTTGCTCGTATTGAGAATTATCTACAATAAAAAAATCATGTAAATTGCTTACGAAATTAATATTTTTCTCAACAATTATTTCCTTTAGTGTATAAGTTGGATTACCATCAATGAGTGGAAAGCCATTAATCGGGTAATTTTCATCTCCATCCGTGTTATTGGGATCATCATTAATATAATATAGAAATTCCTCACCCTTCAGGTCCCACTTACTGGAAGTTAACTTATTAAATTGATCTAGTGACATAAAATGATAGTCATTCGTCCAGCTACTATACGCTTGATTTTGATAGTAGGAATAGATTGGGATCACCAGATGTTTTTGCATGGGGTTATCCTTTTGGTCAACAATTGAATAAAGCTCTTCTTTATGTAAGTTATTTTTATTTTCTGTCTGCAAAAAGGCAAGATCATAAGGATTTCCTTTAATTGCTTCCTTTTCAGCAGACATATATGTAAATAAATTTATCGTGCTATACAAAATAGTCACCATTATCATCACAGTGACGAGCATAAGAATGGATGTCAGCTGTTTGAATTTATAATCCAGACTAGTTAGAAACAGGATTCTGCGGTAATAGTAGGATTGGTTCTTTTTAGCGATTTCAATGAAGAAACTAGTAAACTGATAAATGGTCATGTACAACCCTATCAATGTCACGATTGTCCAAAATAGTAGGAATTCCCCACCGATAATCGGATCTGAATACGTATAATATAGACCTAAAATAGAGCAGATAACAATGGCTACTCCTATTCCACCCATTAGTGGACTCTTCAACTTGATTAATTCTGCAGCCTTGTCGCTTTTTAAACTTACAACAACATTTCTTTTGAGTACGACGAAGAGTGATCTCCCAACTGCAATGATAAAAACAACTAAGAATATCATTATCGTATAGAGGAACATTTGGCTATTTAGATGAAATGAAATTCCTTGTATTCCAACACTATGTATTAAGAGTAAGAAGAAAAGTCGCGAAAAGATACTTCCTACAAGAATACCAGAAACTAGAGATGCAAAGGCAATTATGCCATTCTCCAACAATAACATTTTTCCTATGTCACGATTAGACATCCCTAAAGTCATAAGAAGTCCAAACTCACTTTTCCTTCGTTTAATAAAATTGCTGTGGGCATAACTAATAAAAAATACGGTAAATACAATTAAGGCAACACCCGGAACTGTTAATACATATTGGATTGACTCCGTCTTTTTCACCTGAACAACTTGCTGGTTAAAATATACGGTCGAAAATATAAAGAAAAACATCACGGCAAAACTATTGCATAAATAGTAAAAAAGATACTTTTTGTAATGAGCCTTTGCCATTTTCAAAACGATTTGATTAAAAGACATCCGTTCTTCCTCCCAAGATAGCGAGGTTATCCATAATTTGATTTAAAAATTCTTTTCTATTTCCTTTCCTCACAATCTGTGAATGAATAGAGCCATCTTTTATAAAGACAACTTTCCTGCAATAACTTGCTGCAAATACATCATGGGTAACAAGAAGGACTGTTGCCGAAAGTTCCTCAACTACTCTTTCAAAGCACTCCATTATGGCAGTTGTTGCTTTTGAATCCAAATTCCCTGTCGGTTCATCAGCGAAAATAATACTAGGGTCATTTACTAACGCTCGACTAACAGCCGTTCGTTGCTGCTGTCCACCAGATATATGATAAGGGTATTTATTCAGAATAGGTTCAATTTCGAAAAGATCGGCAAGGTAATGAGCTTTTTCTTCCATCTCTGATACATTTTTCTTTTCCAACACCATTGGTAGAATCATGTTTTCTTTTACAGTCAAACTATCCAAAAGGTTAAAGTCCTGAAATACAAAACCTAATTGCTTTCGACGATACAGCGCTAATTCATCAACTGACATCTCACTAATCTCTTTTTCCATGATGATCACTTTACCTGAAGTCGGCTTATCAATTCCGCTCAATAAATTAAGCAAGGTTGTTTTACCGCTCCCAGATGGGCCCATAATTGCTATAAACTCGCCCTTAGTGATTGCAAGGCTTACTTGACTCAATGCTGTCGTGGTGTCTTCTCTATTTGAATCTCCATATATTTTATCAAGATTTACCGCTTTCAATATTTCCATTCCCTTTCCCCCTCTACTAACTGAAAATAAATAGTTAAACTTTAAAATAGTATACTTCTACTACTACAAACGAGCGTGCTATAAGGTTTATTAAGTGAAATTACACTGTTCCATTTACCGAACAGTGATTAAATACTAGGAAATAATTCTTTAATAATCAGCCATTTTTAAAACTCGTAAGGCATATCATTATGACTGTACTTATTTCCAATCTACTCACTTCAATGGTGGGCCATTAAAGTGAATTTATATCGAAAAAGGATTGTTAAGGTAAAAAGAACTTCCAATTGGAAGTTCTTTTTCGGTTTAGCTTATTTCTCAATTCTTTCATAAATAAGAAAGGTGTGAGGGTATTTGTTCTTTTCATTTACTGTTCCTTCTATAGAGGATTTCACGGTCCATTGAGACCAATCCCATTCAGGGAAATAAGTGTCGCCTTCAAAAGTTTTATGTATTTCCGTCACATATAACTTTGAAACATAGTCTTGTAGCATGACAAAAATCTCAGCTCCACCAATAACGAAAACCTCACTCGTCTGTTCATTTGCGTAATCTATAACCGCTTGTATTGAATGAAAAACCTTAACTCCATCCACTTGGAAATCATTTTTTCTCGTTAATACGATATTATCTCTTCCAGGTAATGGTCTGCCCAAAGAATCATAGGTTTTTCTCCCCATGACAATGGGAGAACCTAATGTTGTCTTTTTAAAGTTAGCCAAATCATTAGGTAAGTGCCATGGCATCGCATTTTGGTTTCCAATCAATCGTTGTTCATCCATTGCCCATATATATGAAATCATACACTTACCACTCCCTTAATATGTGGATGCGGGTCATAACCTGTTAACGTGAAATCTTCAAACGTAAAGGAGAAAATATCTTTCACATCTGGATTTATCTTCATCTTCGGTAATGGCCTTGTGTCGCGAGTAAGTTGTAATTTCACTTGTTCAAGGTGGTTTTCGTATATGTGAACATCTCCAAAGGTATGCACAAACTCACCTGGTTCTAAATCACACACTTGAGCAACCATCATTGTTAATAAGGCATAGGAAGCTATATTAAACGGCACACCTAAAAATACATCCGCGGAACGTTGGTAAAGTTGGCACGAGAGCTTGCCCTCTTGAACGTAAAATTGGAATAAACAATGGCAAGGTGGCAAGGCCATTTTATCCATATCTCCCACATTCCATGCTGATACGATTAACCTTCTTGAGTTTGGGTTTTGTTTAATTGTCTGAATAAGCGTCGATATTTGATCAATTGTGTCCCCGTTCCGGTCTGTCCAAGAGCGCCATTGATGCCCATAAACCGGCCCTAGGTTGCCCTCCTCATCTGCCCACTCATTCCATATTCTGACCCCATTTTCATTCAAATATTGCACATTTGTATCCCCATTTAAAAACCATAATAATTCATGAATGATTGATTTCAAATGTAATTTTTTCGTCGTTAATAATGGGAAGCCTTCTTGAAGGTCAAAACGCATTTGATAACCAAATGTACTGATCGTTCCTGTACCTGTTCGGTCGCCTTTCCTCTTTCCCTTTTCTAAGACCGTTTCACATAATGCATGGTATTGTTTCAATATAGACACTCCTTAATACAATTGTTCAAGCTGTAGAAAAAACGCATGAGTTTTTGGTGCTCTTTCATAGAGCGTTTTATTTGTTGATGAATTTAAATAAAACATAGCGAAGGATTCTGCAAAAAATTCTTCTTTATAATGAAGGAAATATTCGCGATTATGAAACAGGAGCCCACTCTCTTTCTCCATAAGCTCCTGCAAGGTTATCTCCACTAATAAGTCATCAAGTAAATAACGGTGAATAGAATGAGCTAGCTCATGCAACTCTAAATTAACAGACCCATGTCCCTGGCCAGGATTACTGTGACCAATCTTAACTAACACTAATTTAGAACCACCGATTCCTGGAACCTCATCCCATGTAATATTACTTTTATATCCCCTTGGAATAACTCCTTTTAAATGGGCAGCCGAAGGAAAGTCCGTTAAGCTTTCTTGAAATAGCCTGACTTGAATCTCTTCCTTGCGGATGCTTTCTAATAGATTTATAGGTAATGCACTGAGTCTATTAATCATTCTCATTACTTCTTCTTCCTCAAACTTCTCCTCAGGTAATAGAACAATATCATTTAAAACAGAGGATTGTTTTGGGATTTGTGAAGCAAGCGCACTATTTCCTAACGGAATGCCAGCAGGACCTTCTGTATTTATATTCTGAAATAGTAAAAATACGATTAATGCCATAATGACGACGTATTGTAAATACTTTTTCATTCTTTCACCTACTGTTCATGTTGAATAATATTCTATAGTTGCTTTTCCTATTATATCATAAAAAAAAGCCTTAATTGGCTTCTTTTTGTCTTTCATTATGAAAGGGTAGACCAGTTCGGAGGTGTGTTCTTCTCCCAATATATATCACCAAGTTGATGGTGTGCTTGGTACCCATCATGATAAGTATGGTAGTGGAAATTAAAATAATAACCATCAAGAGGAGGATGATCTCTTCTTACATGAAATCTAATCAGATCTTCGTTTGTATCACGGTTATAAATATGAAATAGCTTTTCACTTTTGACATTCATCGGAACTTCTGAAACCGTTAATTGTGATAGATCTTCTCCTGGATAGGTAGATAATACCTCATTTATGGATTGTTGGATTTTCGGTAAGATAATTTGTTGAAACTCTCCATCTATTTTCGGTCCAATTTTATCTCCAAATTTACCGTAGGATGTTTTTTCACCTTCACTTAATAAGAGGGAAAAAATCTCTTCCCTAGTAGCTACTTTATTTTCAACTTCTGTATTCGAGTCGTAAACCGATTTTAACTTACGATCACTATCATCAATCTTTTGATTTTCACTTACGTACAATTGAGATGGTGTTACGAGTCCAAAAGTTAAGATAGAGATAACGATGAAAAATAACTTTTTAATCCAATTAGACATAAATCTCTCTCCTTCAATGACTTGTAATCTATTATATATGTTAGACGATTTGTAAGCAAAAAAAGTTTCCAAAATCTGAAGATAGGGTAAACTATAGATTGAGGTCTGTTTAAAAAGGGGGGTTGTTTGATGGAATTTGATACATTAATTAGCATTGGTTACTTACTCTTATTAGCATACTTAACTTCTTTATCGTTAACAGATTAAGATGAGGGACAGCGCTTTTTTAGTTAGAAGCGCTGTTTATATTTGAATATACCCAAAATGGAATTTCGAACTTTTACGAACATTCACCGAAAAGCCTAGTTCTGAAAAACTTTCTGAGCGAAAATGATTTTTTAAGATAACTCGCTTTCTCGCTATTCTTTTGGCTTCAATCATCGTTTCTTGTGTAATTTTTTGATGTAAAGCAAGCGACCGTAGCGATTGAATTCCGTCTGAAGAAAGAATTGCTTCATCAAACATAGGGTCAAAATACACGATATCAACACTTCGATCTGGTAATTCTACTAATTTATCCATATAATTCTCTTGAATGACGTCTATCCTTCTCATTGCAAGATTCATTTCATGAAGGGCACTACTCCAGTTTGCTAACCCTTGTTTTACAATAAAAGCTATATACTCGTTTCCCTCTACTCCAATGACCTTCCCCTTCTCTCCAGCAGCATAGCTTAACACAATGCTATCGGAAGCAAGTCCAAGCGTACAGTCCAGAATTGTATCTCCTTGTTCAACTTGCGCCACCTGTAATAGAGGATCAACTTCACCTTTTAGTATTCGTTTCATACGTAAGGAAGCGGAGTTAGGATGAAAGAAAAAAGGCCGTTTCTCTCCCTTAATGTGTAGTTCTATTCTTGTATTATGAACGACAAGGCAAGATGATTGATGGTAGGCCTGCATAACATTTAAGGATTGTTTCTTCCTAGGTACAAATGGAGCGTGAAACCTTTCGGATAATGCCTGAGCAAAAGTGACAGCCATTGCATCGGCACGAGCGGATGTTGTAATAAACATATTTTCACCTTTCAATGGATTCTTATAAAAAAAGGCGCTAAAAGCGCCTTTCTTAGCAATGCTGGTCAAAAGCACTAGATAAATTTCTGATGATTTCTTCTAACGAATGACCTTCTATATCTTCACGTGGAATAAAGTGAACCACATCTTTTCCTTTCATTAATGCCATTGAAGGAGAAGAAGGCTCTAAACCTGAGAAATACTCCCTCATTTTTGCTGTTGCTAGTTTATCTTGTCCTGCAAAAACGGTTGCTACTCGATTCGGAGCTTTTTCAGCAGATAAGATAGACTGAGTTGCGGCAGGACGTGCAAGTCCAGCTGCACAGCCACAAACGGAGTTAACGACAATGAGTGCAGTGTCTTCATTCTCATTCATAAACTCTTCCACAGCCTCTTCCGTAATTAATTCCTTAAATCCAGCGTTTGAGAGCTCCTCTCTCATCGGTTTTACCATTTGCTTCATATATTCCTCATAAGCATTCGTCATGTTTATTTACTCCCTTATTTTTATTTCTTTCTCGCATCTGTCATTTGTTTCCACACAGAACCTTTAGCTTCTTCGCCTTCTTCTATACGTTCAATCGCCATTTTAATTTGCATTTCGACTTCAAACTCTGAATCACCTTCAGCTTTTCTTAAGGCTGGTAAAGCAGACTCATCACCGACCTCATACAAAAACATGGCAGCACGCCATCTCACTAGCTTGCTAGCATCCTCAAGTGCGAGGCACATAGCTGGAGTAGCTTCATTAAACCCTAAATCAGACAAACAGTCACCAGCCGTTCGTCTGACCGTAACGGTTTTATCTTGAAGTGCTAAATACAATAATGGCAATACTTTACGATCTTCTATCATTCCTAAATAAACAACCGCTAACCGTCTAATTGAAGGTTTCTCATCTTTTAATGCTACCTCCAATAAAGGCAAATCAGATAATGAAATAGACTTTAATTGTTCTAGTATACGATAGCGTTCGCGCCAATCATCAACTGAAAAATCATCCAACGACACAGCCTTTTCTTCTCCATCGATTCGTTGGTCTATAGGGGTAACATTCAGCAAAGCTTCCAGTCGTTCATTTGGATAGGCTGCCTCTAACTCTTCAATGATTTGCTCTCCAATTTGATCAAAATCACCATATCTAATTCCGCTATCCTTCCATTTCCGTTCAAGTACTACATTCTCACCTAATTCTTGTGCTTTCTCAATGGCTTTAAGGAAACGAGCACCTAAACTGTAGCGTTTTTCTTGCTCGCCATCTGTTAATTTGACTTGCATTGGAATACTTTTGAAAAATTGAATAGCTACTTGTACCTCACCATAATGGTCCTGAAGGCTTGTATTTTCATTTCCTTCAGTGCTTGCACTTTCCCCAAACACACTACGAACCTCGTTAAGAATTCCCTGCCAATTAAATTTCGCATTTCGTTCAATGGCAAGAAAATCAGCAACGTGATAAACGCCTTTTACCCCTTCAATTTGCAAAAGATTTTGTATGAGTTGTGGAGCACCTTCAGTATCTTCTTTTTTGTAATTCGCCCGTGTACCTGATGGGAGTTCCTCATTTAAAATAATCTTCATTGTATTTGGACTAGGTGTTGGTTCGATTGATTTTATTTTCATCATTCCTACCCTCCACTTCTTCATTTTTTATCCATTCATCTTACCATAAATTAAGAGGTAGAATAACCAATATGCTTATGAAGATGAAAGTTCTGAAAGGTAGGTCCATCGTTCAATTAAATGCTCTAGCTGAGCATTTAATTCTTCAAGCTCCTTCATAATGGATTGAGCTAGTTCAAAATCACTTCCTACCTGTTCCATTTTTTGTTCTGCTTCTTCAATCATTATTTCGGTTTCTTCAATCTTTTCTTCGATGGTTTCCCATTCCATTTTTTCTTTATAGGTCATTTTTTTTGATTGGGTTGAAGGAGCATTTCTTTCTGCACTCTTTTGTTTTAATTGTACACTACTTTCTTTTGGAGCATTTTCGTATTTAACATAGTCTGAGTATATGCCATAATACATTCCTAACTTTCCTTCACCTTGGAAGACAAGCAGTTGCGTTGCCACTTTATCTAAGAAGTAGCGATCATGTGAAACCGTGATGACAACCCCAGGAAATTCTTCCAAGTAGGCTTCTAAAACCGTTAGCGTTTGCGTATCTAAGTCATTCGTTGGTTCATCTAGGAGTAGAACATTTGGATTTTGCATCAATAGCTTTAACAAGAACAAGCGCCTTTTCTCTCCACCTGATAATTTTCTTAACGGAGTACCATGAGTTGACATTGGGAAAAGGAAACGCTCTAACATGGCAGACACGGAAATATGCTCACCCGTTTTTAGTGTCACTACCTCCGCTTCCTCACGAATGTAATCAATCATTCGTAAATTTGGAGGCATCTCTTCACTTTGTTGAGTATAATAAGCCATTTTCACTGTTTGTCCTATTTCAACTTCTCCTGAATCAATTGGTTCGAGTCCAGCAAGAATATTTAAAAAGGTGGATTTTCCCGTTCCATTTTTTCCAACAATCCCAATTCGGTCCTGGGGTTTAAACAAATAATTTATCGAGGTCAAAATTTCTTTTCCGTCAAATTTCTTTGACACATTTTTCAATTCAATGACCTTTTTCCCTAAACGGCTTCCTTTAATGTTTATTTCAAGGTCCGTCTCTGATTGATAGGAAGCTAACGTAGCGTCCAATTGTTCAAATCGCCCAATCCTTGCTTTTTGTTTCGTCGTTCTTGCTTTAGCTCCTCGGCGCATCCATTCTAATTCATTACGGAATAGGTTTTTTTGTTTTTCTCTCGTAGCTTGTTCATTTTCTTCACGAATACTTTTCGCTTCAATAAAATCTTGGTAGTTCCCTTTGTAGGCATACAATGAGGCTTTATCTAATTCAAATATTTGATTTGAAACAGCGTCTAAGAAATATCGATCATGAGTAACAAATAAAACGGAACCTGAATATTTAGCTAAATATTCTTGTAACCATTCAATGCTTTCATAATCTAAATGGTTTGTTGGTTCATCAAGTATTAACAGGTCAGGCATTTCAACCAAAACTTGAGCAAGTGCTACCCTCTTTTGCTGCCCTCCGGATAACTCTCCCACCTTTTGATCAAAGAATGTAATACCAAGCTTTGTCAAGATCGTTTTTACCGTTGCATTCGCTTCCCAAGCTTGATGAAGGTCCATTTCTTTTTGGAGAGTAAAGAGCCTTTCCTGCTTTTCTTCATTTGTCGGATCTTTCTCTAATGCCCTTAAAGACTCTTCATATTTTTTCATTAACTTCACGATCTTCGCATCACTCTCAAAAACTTGCTCTAAAACTGTCAGTTCAGGATTTAAATGCGGATCTTGATCTAGGTACGCAATGGTATACTCTTTGGGCGTAGATATCATTCCTTGATCGAGTAAGTCGATACTAGCTACTAATTTTAAAAGACTAGATTTGCCCGTCCCATTAATACCAATTAAACCTATTCTTTGCTTCTCAGCAATCGAAAAGGAAATATTTCGAAACAACATCTTTTCCCCGTAAGACTTCGTAAGCCCTTCTGCCATTAATACTTTCATTTTGTACCCTTCCATTCTTCATAAAATCTATGTATATATTGTTGCATAAATAGGGTTCGTTCTTCCGCAATCCGTTTTCCTGTCTTCGTTGTCATTAAATCTTTAAGCTTGAATAATTTTTCATAGAAGTGATGAACACTAGATGTTTTATCATTACGATATTCTTCTTCCGACATTTCTTCTCTTACCTTTACTTTAGGGTCAAAAATCGCCTGGCCTTTGCTTCCACCATAAGCAAACACTCTCGCGATGCCAATGGCTCCTATCGCATCAAGACGGTCTGCATCTCGAACAATTTCCCCTTCAATCGAATGAAGTTTCTTCTCATTTCCGCCGTTATATGAGATATTCATAACAATTTCTTTTATATGTTTTTTGTCTTCATCCAATAACGGCACTTTAGTTAGTGCTTGTTCAAGCCACTTTGCTCCAGTTGCTTCATTTACAAGTTTTTTATCCGCTACGTCATGTAATAATGCGGCATATTCAACTATATCCGGATTTCCTATTTGTTCCTCATTTACTATTTTTAACGCTAGTGTTCTTACACGGTCAATATGGTACCAATCATGACCAGAGAAATCATTCTTTAGAAGTTCCCTTACGAATTGTTCAACGTCCTCTTTACTCATTCTCTATCCACCTTAATTTCAAGACTATTCCCATTATCATATAGTTGAAAAATTATCGAGTCAATGAATTTCCATTAACTCAACCCTCTTTATACCAGCTTATCCCAATAAGCTCTTCACCAGCATGAACAGAAAGGACGGTACCTATTGGGCAAGTAAGAAAACTGACTTCCGGAAACCTTTCTGTTAATGCTTCCCTCCATTTCCTTGCCTCTGTTTCATTTTTCCCATGAAAAATCCAAGCATGCTGGATGGTTGCTTCCTCCAATGCTTTCTGTAGGAAGGACGTCATTTGCTTTAAGCCTCTTGCCTTACTTCTTACTCGATTTTTCACGATAATTTCCCCAGCCTCAATGGACAAAACCGGCTTAATGTTTAGCATACTACCTAAAAAAAATGTGAGTCCTTTTATTCTACCACTCTTATGGAGTTGCCCCAGATTCCCTACCATGACATAGGCTTCATTATGAGGAATTCTAGCTTCTAATCGCTCTTTAATGGTTTCTACTGATGCCCCTTTTTCTTGCAGTTTTTTTCCATATAAAATCAAATCTAATAGCGGATAAGATAAAACGTTTGAATCTATAATTGTGATGGGGATGTTAACAAAAGAAGATGCTTGTACTGCTGTATAATAAGTACCACTTAATTTAGAGGAAAGATGGATTGAGATAATATGATCATAATGCTGTTCACATTCTCGGTAAACATCAACAAAAGCCCCGATAGAAGGCTGCGATGTTTTAATTTCCATATTATCTTGTTTTATCAATTCATAAATTTTTTCCTGACCTATATCAATTCCATCATAGTAGGTCTCACCATTTACATTAATAGAAATAGGGACAATATAAATATCATCCAATTGTTTAATTTGATGTACAGAACTATCTGTTACCCAAGCTACTCTCAAAAAATCCCTCCTTTCTTTCATTATATTTGAAAAAAAGGAGGTTATGAATAGCCTAAATGAGCATTTCTAGCGATTGAATACTTTTTTCTGATAACGCAATTAAATCATCTACCTGATCTTCTAAAATCGGGCGGTTAAATACATGTTTATAAAAAAGCTTCTTTCCTGATTCAGATGACCTATACTCGATCTTTTCGAACAGTCGATTGCCCCAACATCGTTTAAGAATCCTTTCTAATTTAGCGCCAAGTTCGGTCTTTTCATCGATTCGATAGGTTAGCTTCAGATTGGCACCTGATTGCTGATTAGATAGCATGAGCAACTCAGATGATAGCATTGACAAAGTAGAGGATAATGTTAGCTCTACATTGACTCCTTTCACATGAGAAAGTTGAAAGGTAATCCGATACTCTCTCGACATTCTCGCTAAATCCACTAAATCTTGTCGATTGATCACAGCAATACTTCCTTCTAAATCAGCTTCATACAGCGCACCTTCGAGCACTACTTTTACATTATCAAAGGCGGTTGGATCAAACATCAATTAAAATAACCCTAACGCTTTTCCATCTGATGCTACATCCATGTTATAGGCTGCAGGTTCTTTCGGTAATCCTGGCATCGTCATGACATCTCCTGTTAAGGCAATCAGAAAACCCGCACCAATTCTAGGGACTATATCTCGAATGTGCAGGGTAAATGAATGAGGTCTACCTAATTGCTTTGGATCATCTGATAATGAATATTGTGTTTTTGCCATACAAATTGGATACTGACCCCAACCGTTTTTATTGACTACCTCTAAACTTTTTTGAGCTTTTAAAGAAAATTCTACAGAAGAAGCTCCATATACTTTTTTCGCAATTTGTTCGATTTTTTCTTCAACGGATTGGGTAACATCATATAAAGGGGTCACTTCTTTTGTTTGTTCCATTTCTGCTAAAATTACTTCTGCCAACTGTTCGCCACCGGCTCCCCCTTTTTCCCACACTTCTGTCAAGGCAAACGGAATACCTTGAGACGAACACCAGCTTTCAAGCCATTCAATTTCTTCATTACTATCTGTAGCAAAACGATTGATGGCCACAACGAAAGGCACATTAAATTGGCGCATTGTGTCAATATGCTTTTCAAGGTTCGTGATTCCTTCTTTTAAAGCCCTTAAATCCGTTTTTTTCAATTGATCTTTTGCTAAACCACCATGCATTTTTAATGCACGGATCGTAGCAACAATCACGACAGCACTAGGATTTAATTCAGTTACTGGACTTTTAATATGAAAGAATTTTTCTGCACCTAAATCGGCGCCAAAGCCTGCCTCTGTTACAACAATATCTCCCAATTTTGCAGCAGCTTTCGTTGCCATCACGGAATTACAACCGTGGGCAATATTGGCGAATGGACCACCATGAACGAGTGCAGGAGTATGCTCAAGTGTTTGTACTAAGTTTGGTTTAAATGCGTCTTTTAATAATAATGTCAAGGCGCCGGCCACTCCTAAATCCTTTACTGTTACTGGCTTCCTATCATATGTATAGCCGAAGACAATGGCACTTAATCTTGTTTTTAGATCTTCTAAATCCTTCGCTAAACATAGTACAGCCATAATCTCTGAAGCAACAGAAATATCAAACCCATCTTCACGTGGTACACCTTGAACAGGACCACCTAACCCGATGACTACGTTACGAAGGGCGCGGTCATTCATATCTAACGTGCGCTTCCATAAAACTCTTCTAGGATCAATATTCAGTAAATTCCCTTGGTGGATATGGTTATCAATCAATGCAGCCAGCGCATTGTTTGCTGCTGTTATCGCATGAATATCCCCCGTAAAGTGAAGATTAATATCCTCCATCGGCAATACTTGTGCATAACCTCCACCTGTAGCTCCACCCTTCACGCCCATAACAGGACCTAAAGAAGGCTCTCTCATTGCGATAACTGTTTTTCTTCCTAATCTAGTTAAAGCGTCCCCTAATCCAACCGTAACAGTAGACTTCCCTTCTCCGGCAGGGGTAGGATTGATGGCAGTCACAAGAATGACTTTTCCATCCTTCTGTTTTTGTAATTGTAATAAAGTATCATAAGATAACTTAGCTTTATACTTTCCATAAAGTTCTACATCCTCTTCAGACAACCCTAGTTGTTCAGCTATATGAACAATTGGCTTCATTTTAGCCTGTTGAGCAATATCAATATCAGATGGAACCTTCGTTTTAATGGTCATTTTCATCCCTCCTAGAAGTCTCCCTCTTATTATACTACTATTTCCTACTTTCATTTTATTCATGATTTCATGTTGGCGAAAAATTTTTCGTTTCGCTTAAGAAAGACTCTTTTGCCAAAAATTGTAACGCCCATCATTTCCTTTAAAAGACCGGTTTAGCCTCTTATACAGTATTGTAGGGGGGCATGCGTCTTCTCCCCCAAAAATACCTTAAACACTAACTTTTTATAAAGCAAACCGCTCGTATCAGAAATTACATTTAATCAGCCCGTTTACTTCTTGCGTTATTCTGATGCATAGTATTAGTTTTGAAAAACGCTTCATTAAAAATATGTGACACTAATAAAAAGAAGCCTTTTTGAAAAAAGTTTAATCAAAATGGCTTCTTTTCTTATAGTTCTATAGGCAATGTTCCTACTTCTTACGCGAACTGATATCTATAAATTATTTTCTCATTTATTCATTTTTCCAGCCTAATCGTTCAATAAGTGATTCAATTTGAGCAATGTGATGACGACTGTGCCAAGTAAACCTTTCAATTGCAACCTCTAAGCTCATTACCCCATGAGAAGGACTAATAAACGTCTTATCAAACTCTTTAACAGATAGCGAACGAAGTAAGTAGACAAATCGACTATGCAGCAAATCCAAGAGATTTAATGTAGGTTCAATAGAAATTCGATAATCATTTCCGTCTGCCCATAGGTCTTCTCGATAGGAACTTGCCGTTGGTGTATCCTCCGTTAATGCTCTCTTAAAACGAATATAGGCATTCATATCATTGTCTACCATATGGTGAATAATCTGTTGAATCGTCCAACCACCAGGTCGATATGGCGTTGATAATTGTTCTGACGATAAATGCTGCACTTTGAAACGAAGTGATTTAACTATTTGTGAAATTTCTTCGATCCACTCATTTCGTTGTTCTGCAGTTGGATGATGTGTTGGAGTAAATTTCCCAATTGGAAAACGTATATGTTCCATTTTTTCACCTACTAATCGTTGACCATTTATCAAGTATTGTCACTCCCATTCAATTATAGTACTAGCAATCCTATTGAGGATTATGTAAGAACCGGATAAGTCCTATGCTATTTCAATCCTGATACAATCCCATTATGTGAATCTTCCTCATTCCTCATGCCCACCATATAGGAACCTTTTCATTTCACTTTCATACACTATTAGGAATTATTTTCTTTATAGATGAGGAGGTAGAAGGGTGGAAAAGAAAAACAACAAATGGATGGTCTACAGTGAGTCAAATGGAGCAGGCATCGCATTAGGGCTTTTTTCTTTAGGACTCGCTCTTATTATCATAACTGCCATGATACTCTTTGAAGTATTCTTGAGTATTCTTTCTATCGTTATCTTAATAATTAGTTTTATATTGATTGCTATTGTTGTATTTTTACTTTGGAAGTTAGTGAAAGGAAAGAAATTCATTCACCGTAAAAAGCACAGTGATTAGCCTGCGACAACTCTCCTCATCCCTTCTTCTTGTATTTTTTAGATATAAAATTCAGGAGAGCGAAGAATGTAAATAATCTAATCTTTACATTATGAGTAGGTTCAGTTACGTATAGAACTTCAGTTCCTTTCATGAAAAGACGGGCTTCTGTTTAGAACAAGAAGCCCGTGTAAGAGGTTATAATTCCCCGTTAACAACCTTTTTAAGGAGACTAGAGTAAACTATTGTTGTTCTGCTGCGTAAAATTCTTCATAAGGCTGAACGACTACAAAGCCTGACCCTTCAAACTTCATTTGAATAGACTCGCCACTTCCTCTACCAAAGAACGTCTTTAAAGAGACATCTGTCACGAATTCGGGTTGTAAGTTTCCAGACCACGCAACCGTTGCATTAGGGTCAGTATAAACTGGACTGCCGGGTTCTACAAGTAGAGTCAGTGGTTCGTAATGAGAGGTAACAGCAACCATGCCACTTCCTTCAATTCGTACATTAAATAACCCACCTGCTAGCATTCCAGCCACTTTCTTCATCAATTTAATGTCCCAATCTAAATTGGATTCAAAAGCTAATAGGTCATTCCCATTTACATAAATGGATTCCCCTTCTAAATTAATGATTGATATTTTTTTCCCTTGATCGGCTAAATATAATTTCCCATTTCCAGAGGCCTTCATTAACGAGGTTCCTTCTCCTGTTAACGCCTTTTTAAAAAACTTGCCGATTCCATGCTCTAATATTCCTTCTCGAACGAACTTAATATCTCCACGGTAGGATATCATTCCACCAGCTTTTGCCCAAATATCCCCATCTAAGTTAATTTCTAAAATACGTTCTGTTTCTAATTCAAATAAACCTTGCCCTTTATCCTCTTGTTTCGTTTTTTGAATGAACTCTTGAACTGAGTATCGATTATCCATCACTGTTCTCCCTTTTTCAATAATATTAATGTCATAAATGTTAATGCCTCTTTAAGCTCTTCAGGCATTGTGGACCTCCTGACTATTTGAGGAACACTTTCTTTCCATACCCATTCTTCTCCAATAACCTTAAACCCTTCTTCTTCCGCTAATTGCTTACATTCCCATGGCATCATTGTATTACAAATAAATGGTTCTCCCCTTAGACGAGGAAAGCTATTGGTGCGAGGGTGGGCTGTTGGACCTAAAATTCCTAATAAAACGGTACCTCCAGGCTTTAACACTGATTTTATCTCGCGTAAAGAATGAAGGGGGTCTTTCGTCCATTCCAATGAATTAATGGCCATTGCAGCATCAAACTGCTCCGTTTTAAATGGTAGCGATGCTAAATCCCCCTGAAGAAAGGAAAGATCCTTTTTTTCATTTTTTTTTGCAATGGAGACCATTTTTTCAGATAAATCCATTCCAACAACTTTGTATCCCAACTCATGCAATAAAAAGGAACCATACCCATCTCCACATCCTAAATCCACTACGGAGGACTTAAAAGGAGTATGTTTCGCAAAGAACGGGATAATCTGTTTTCTGCTTCCTTTTTCCCACATCATTCTTGTTCGGTTATGCCACATTTCAGCTGAATCATTCCATTTAGATTGTGCATTTTCATGCCACTGATTATCCACAAACTCCACCTACTTTTACAAAAATTTCACTATTTTATAAGTATATCAAAGTAGACTTGACCATACTGATAAAAAAGAATGAAAGGAAGACATTTATAATGGAATATTTACAAAAAGTCCAACGATCCCACGATGGAACAATTTTGAACTTTCAAACATCAACTGGAAGAATCATTTCCTATCGAAAGGCCGTTCAAGAGGTAAAGGATGGTTGTATTGCTGGCGTCATGTTAAATGAAGCCAATCATGAATATGAACAATTAAGCGCAGAAGTAAACGGGGATACACTCTTTCAAGAATACCCGGACATATTTTAGAAAGAATTCTTACTATATCATGCCCAGTTTTTATGGCATATTCCGTACTTCTTGCTCGATTAAAAGGCAGAAATTATTAGGAGTTTCTGCCTTCTTACCACTATTATTCATTCGTAGCAACTGCGTTTATATCGATCGCCCAATTGCCTTTATGAAAAATTGTTTCCATCGTCCCATCCTGCTTTACACCCTCAATGCTTAATTCTCCATTTCCGATCATAAAATCAACATGAGTGATACTTTCATTAAAGCCCATTGCTTCTAGTTGTGCTTTTGTTTTATTCTTTCCATCTTTTACACACATCGTAAGAGCATTTCCTAACGCTAAGTGACAAGATGCATTTTCATCAAATAGAGTATTATTAAAAATAATATTTGTATTTGAAATAGGGGAATCATGGGGCACAAGAGCTACTTCTCCTAAATACCTAGACCCTTCGTCCATTTCAATTAACTGCTTTAACGTGTCATATCCTTCTGATGCCGTAAAGTCTACTACCTGACCCTCTTTAAACGTTAACGTAAAATCTTTAATTAAATTGCCACTATAGTTTAGAGGTTTAGAGCTACTCACCACTCCATTAACACCCGTTTTAACTGGAATCGTAAACACTTCTTCTGTTGGTAAGTTTGGAATAAAAGAAACCCCTTTATCATTTTCAAACTCAGCGCACATCCAAAAGCTTTCAGAATCAAGCTCTATTGTTAAGTCAGTACCCGACCCTGTATAATGTAGTTTCGAAAAATTTTGATTATTCAAGTAATCAGCGTACTTCGATAAATTATCGATATGTTGTTTCCACAATTGTACCGGTTGTTCCTGATCTGCCCTTGTCGTGTAAAAGATTTGTTCCCACAGTAAAGATACGGCTTTTTCATCGTCCACATCAGGAAATACTGTTTTTGCCCATTCGACAGAAGGGATAGCTGCAATTAACCAACTGATTTTACCGGATGTTATGTATTCAAGATAGTCTTTATTTGCAAGGTCTTGTGCTTTCATTGCCGTTGCAACCCGGCTTGGTTCTACATCATTTAATAGTTTCGGATTAGGCGAGGCAATATTTAAAAACGCCACATTTTCCTCCGCCATCTCGACAAAGCCGCGAGCTTTCCATAATGGGAAATCTTTCAATCCTTCTTCTGGAGCCATCTCTAATGTCATCTTACTTGCAAGTTCGTCATTATAATCAATCGTCACTCTTTTTGCTCCTGCACTATAGGCCTTTTCCATAAGCATTCTGGCGAAAGTCGCTGCAGATATTGGAGCCGAAATGAAAAGCTTTTGACCCTCCTGTAAATTTATTCCTACTCGAATAAGTAAATCTGCATACTCTTCTAATTTCTTTTCAAACTTTGTCAACTATATTCCCCCTCATAAAACATAAAATCCTATTAAACACAAGGGCAGGAACCCCTCTAAAAACGAAGAAAAACCCGCTACATTAGCGGTTATTCTTCGTTTTTATCATTTTGCTGTTGAATAAATTTTAATGCATTTATGCGCTCTGAATCTTCTTCTAAAAATTGAACAATATCACCAATTCGATCAATTGAATCCCAACTTAAATGATGCTCAATTCCTTCAACATCTTCATAAATATTTTCCTCTTTCACTCCGATAAGCCGTAAAAATTGCTCTAACAGATCATGTCGATAAACTAATCGTTTTCCAACCTTCCGCCCCTTTGGCGTTAAAATAAGGCCACGATATCTCTCGTAGATCAGGTAATCGTCCTTATCTAATTTTTGCACCATCTTCGTTACAGAGGAGGGGTGAACGGAAAGTGATTCCGCAATGTCCGAGACGCGAGCATAGCCTTTATTCTCAATTAAAAGATATATTTGCTCAATATAGTCTTCCATACTTGGCGTTGGCATGCTAATCCCTCCCTATTCTTTTTCTAACGTATCATAAAAATTTTACTATACGTTTAAAGATTAAACAAGGATTCTTAAATTAAACTGTATCGGTAGCTAAGTTCAAAAAACTTTTGTTATTATCCCTGTTTTGCAATCAAACCATGTTGTGGTGCTAATACAAGGACAACGCAATAACCACACCAGTCATTCCTGCCAATTGAAACTTCTGCATAAAACCGCTCGTATGGTGTTTTTTGCCTTTGACTATTGTTAAAGTTATTCGCTGATGCAAACTTTAAAACCTAAAATAATTTTGTCAACGATTCAATATTGTTTTGCACTATAAATTTAAATCTTTCAAAAATATGAATGCGCTTTCTTGACTGTATCTCCTGTAATCATGTATATTTATAGTAATCAAAAGGTTGTTTACGATGTAAGATAAATTACGCCCTTTTGAAAAATTTTCTTCGTGAGCAATTACTGCTCTACATAATTTAGGAGGATTAAGTACGATGCAAAATGGGAAAGTAAAATGGTTTAATAACGAAAAAGGATTCGGATTTATTGAAGTAGAAGGTGGAGATGACGTATTTGTTCACTTCTCATCCATCGAAGGTGACGGTTATAAGTCTCTAGAAGAAGGTCAAGAGGTTTCTTTTGAGATTGTAGAAGGCGCTCGTGGCCCTCAAGCTTCTAATGTAGTTAAATTATAATTACATAAAACAACATATAGGTTGAGGGTGAATGCTTTTATATTCACCCTCTTTCCCTGTTCGTTAGTTCTGCTCCTAATTCTTTTAACTTCTCTCCAACAGTACATTGTTGAATACAAAATTGATGAGCCGCATTTTTCCCATTTTCTTTCCGAAAATGATGTTTCAACCAGCACCCTTCACAGTAGCATTCTGTCAGCTGGTCGATTTTTGAAAAGACTAATTTCCGATTCATTTCTACAATCACTTCCTTAACTACGGTTGCTGTATATGACTAAGTATATTTTTTCCTCTTAGTGCTTGAGATGCTAGTTGGTGAGCTTCCTTGTTTTGTTTCCTAGGAAGAAGTTCAAATTTAGGCTGTATGGATAATGCCTCTATTTTCTCCTCAATTCGATCCAACCAACGAATGAGCGTATTTTCATAGCATGGCCATTCTCCTAACAGCTGCATTATGACCCCTTGTGCATCACCTTTAATCACACATACTTCATGTTTTACACCAATTTCCTCTAAGACCTTTAACCCTTCAAATAGAGCGGCATACTCCGCTTCATTATTATGCTCTATCCCTTCGAACGGCACATTCTTTCTAAAACGATAAGCTTTGGCTGCTTTTTCATAATATACTACTACACCAATCCCAGCTAAGCTAGTTTCTCGATCATACCCTCCATCGAAATAGAGTGTAACATTTTCTGGCTCTGTTTCTAATTGCTGATTTAGTTTGACGTATTCCTTTTTTGACCATTCTGTACCAAGCTCATCCTGCACTTTCATATTTTTCACACGACCTAATTTGTGCAGTTCTTCCATAAGAGGTAGGACATCACGCCTAGACATCCATTCTGATTCAAAACTAGTTCCCTCTCCTCCATTTACTTTGTAAGTAAAAGAGATTTTCATTTTCATGTTGCCCTCTCCCTACTATAAAATTAATTGAGTTTAACCCTGGTTGACGATATAATGTACAAGGCGTTTGACAATTCATTTTGAAAAGACAATGTAATCATACTAAACGCTATAATTAATTCATAAATGTAGGATAAAACGATTGTACTGTTCGAATTAGATTTAAACGAAACAATAGTCTTCTTTTCCTCCGTCTAATAGCTAGGAGCATGGTGAAAATGTAAAATAGTCCTATTTGACCTATATTTTTTGTCTTTTTTTCAATATTAATTCCTTAACCTTGAAGAAAAATCACTTTCATCCTCTTCTCTAGAGACTCTTCTTAGAAGTTATTTTCATACGAATAAAAACTAAGTCAACTTTAGGAGGGCGTCATGGTAGAAGTATACATTGATGGTGCTAGTGCGGGAAACCCAGGGCCTAGTGGTGCTGGCATTCATATAAAACATCACGGTAAAGCCGAAAGCTATTCTATTCCATTAGGAATAAAAAATAATCATGAAGCAGAATTCCTTGCTTTTTTATTCGCATTAAAAAAATGTGAAGAATATCAATTCACCATTGTATCCGTTCGTACTGATTCCCAAGCATTAGTCTCAGCAGTTGAAAAAGGCTTCGTAAAGCGAGATCAGTATAAAAAAATATATGATAAAATCGAGCAAATATTAAGACAACACGAATTATATTTTATTAAATGGATTCCTGGAAGTGAAAACCATATTGCGGATGCACTAGCTAGAAAAGCAATCCATTTAAATGAAGGGAGCCAATCAGAATCGTCAGCAGAAAGCGAATAGCGAACAATGCATTACTATTTGTGGCATTTGTATGGGGGAGTACTTTTGTAATCGTCCAAAAGGCGATTGCTTTTCTCCCTCCTTTTTCTTTTAATTTCATACGTTTTTTCTTGGCAAGCTTAATCTTGTTTAGTTTTTATTTCATTCATCGAAGAACGAAACCGATTCCGTATTCAGTCATTGCCCCTGGTATTTTACTTGGTTTTTTTCTATTTATCGGTTACGCGACTCAAACATTAGGCTTATTATACACTACACCCGCTAGAGCAGGGTTTATTACTGGATTAAGCGTGGTCATTGTACCATTTCTTGCACTTGCCTTTTCAAAGCAAAGACCAAGTATATTTGCGATAACTGGTGCAATCTTAGCTGCTTTCGGCCTGTACCTTCTTTCATCTATTTCATCACAAGCGATTAATGTCGGTGACCTTCTCGTTTTAGGTTGTGCAGTTGCTTTTGCCGTTCATATTTTTGTAACAGAAAAATATGCTGCTTCCTACTCTGCACTTTTATTAGCAGCCATCCAACTTTTAAGTGTTAGTTTTTTCTCTTTAGTAGGCGTATTTTTGTTTGAAGATATCACCTTTATGACCAACGTTGAATTATACCTTCACCCTACCGTAGTTGTAGGACTTTTGGTTACGATATTATTTGCCACAGCTGCTGCATTTCTGATTCAAACTTGGGCACAGCAATTTACTTCATCAACAAGAGTAGCCGTTATATTTGCGATGGAACCCGTTTTTGCCGCTCTTACCTCCTTTATTCTAATTAACGAGAAGTTAACAATCCAGCAAGTGATTGGCTGCTTGCTTATCTTTATTGGGATGATCATTGTAGAATTGAAACTAAGCAAACTGAAGCCTAAACAACAAAAAAATATTCCTTCATAAGATCAGGCTATTGGCCCGATCTTATGTCAGAATACCTTTCTGTTCAACATAGCGTAATGCTTGATATCGGTTTTTCACTTGGTCATGTTGAAAGGCTTCTAGTAAGGAGATATAAAAACTTCCATCAAACCGTTGCTTCACTTTTAAGGTCACTTCAATTGCAGCGTTCACTAATTCATCTGAAGCACCTGTCAATTTCTTTCCAAAGAAAATAAAGCCAACTGCTTCCTCGGAAAGTATAAAACCCTTATCTTCTAAATGCATTAAATACTCTTCAACTGTCCTCTTCCTCTTTGCCAACTCTTATCACCTTATCCGACTTTATTCTCTTTTATTTTACATAAACCTTCTCTTGTTTCCTATATTTTTTTCTGCTATATAGCTCATCGTCCCTATCAGAACACCTATTAGTGCACCCCCTATCACTTCAGAAGGTTGATGACCGAGCATATCTTTTAATTTCATTTGAGTTTGGTTTTCATACAAAATCGGTTCATGTTCATGAGCCTTTCGCACCAATTCATCTAAACTATTCACCTTTAGTGTTAACTCTCCCGTTTGTCTTCTAATCCCTTGAGCGTCATACATGACAATGAGCCCAAAAATGAGCGAAAGAGCAAAATCAATCGTTGAGATTCCTCGTCTTAAGGCAATAAAAGTCGTTAACGAAGAGACTCCAGCTGAGTGAGAACTTGGCATGCCACCTGTTTGAAAAAAAAGCTTCGGTTTCCATATTTTAGTTCGAAAAAAGTATAATGGAATTTTCAAGGCTTGAGCGAATGCAATACTAAAAAGAGCGGTTACAACTGCTTTATTCAATTATTCCACCTCCAGGATTAGTGTCTCCTTCTACTGTTATGAAATGCATCTGTTTAGTGCATATTAAGGGTGGAGGTGATCATGTGAGTAAAGGAAATAATAAAAACCGGGGCAAAATAGATCAGGGTGTCAACCCAACAGGGAACAGCCCTGACATTAAATCAACATTGGAAAATCGGGCAAGAAAGAAGAACACAAAATAGCTTCTGTATTTCCTTCTAATATAACTAATAATTAATCAAAACAGTCTTTCTGACCAAAAACACGATAGGGTCCAAAACCTATCTTTACTCATTCAGGAGCTAAGAAATGCAGTATTCTATTGCTTGTTATACGAAAATTGAGTAGGAAAGAATGATATGGCCATCTTCTCATTTCGAAAATGGTCTTTTTTAATTGCACGGTCCTATCGGTATTCGACACACCCTACTTTACCACTCGTGTAATTCCCTTTAACCTTCATTTGGTCTATAAAGAGTATTGTTTATATAGCTTAGGTATATCAATTAAACGAAAGAAGTAAGGAGAATGGTGAAAGAGATATTCCATTCCAACCAATAACAAACCAATTCTTTTAGGAGATAGATTCTAAAGGGATAGCTCGTTCCAAAAAGAGGAGCGTGTACACAAAAAAAGGCTACCTAACTCTATTTGAAAAATAGAGTTAGGTAGCCTAAAATGGGGTTGTTTCTGCCTCAAATAACTAGTTTAGTTCATTATAGCTTTTTATACTATTTTGTGCTCACAGTAAGTAGTCTGCTTCTTACCAAAACTAAGAAACTACTTCTTCAAAATTATGTTGTAGTAAAAAGCGTTTGACCACCCTTAATTCATGATCATCAATAAACATATGTGTACCATCAGCTAAACCTGTCCATTTTGCTTCATCAGTTGATAGTTCAATTGGGACGGTACAATGAATTTCAGCCAGTTTTCTTGATAAATGTAGCATTTCTAAATCGTTTGTTATTTTCTTTTGTTGAGAAGGGGTTAATTTTTCAAGATTTGTTAAAATACCTTGAATGTCACGATGTTCAGAGACAAGCTTAATGGCTGTTTTTTCACCAATACCCTTTACGCCAGGATATCCATCACTCGTATCTCCCATTAACGCTTTTACATCAATAAACTGCAATGGTGTAATGCCCTTTTCCTCTATAAAATTATGTTTCGTATAGGTTTTATAATTTCCAAACCCTTTTTGTAATATATGAACATTAATATCCTCATCTAGCAGCTGAAGAAGGTCATGATCCCCACTGACAATGGATACTTTACGGTCTGATCCCATTTGTTTCGCTATCGTTCCAATACAATCATCTGCCTCATAACCAGGCAGTCCTACATTCAAAAAATTAAAAGCAGCTGCTGCTTCTTTAGCTAAATCAAACTGTGGAATTAATTCTACTGGTGGTGCATCTCGATTCGCTTTGTAGCCATCAAATAACTCGTTTCGAAACGTCTTGGCTCCCATATCCCAACAAACAATCACATGGGATGGATTAACATAATTCGTTGCTAATAACGAATGTTTAATAAACCCTTGAACGGCATTTGTAGGGGTACCTTTTGTATTCATCATATATTGTCCCGTCACAGCTGTAGCAAAAAACGAGCGGAATAATAAGGCCATACCATCTATTAATAAAACATGTTGCTTCATATCTTCACCTCACGCTCCATTATAGCATAGTTTGTCGGTAACATTTTATTTTGATTGATTGACAACATTGACCACACTATGGCCCTCATAGGAGACCCAGTCGCTATAACTGCCAGCGTAAAGTACAATATTATGAAAACCAGCAATCTTCAAAGCGATGACGTTTGGGGTAGCCGTCACTCCTGAACCACAATACACGACAACGGGTTTGTCCTTTGGGAGAGTGCCAAATAATTCCCTTAATTCACCCTCTGATTTATAATGTCCATTTGAAAATACCGCTTCCCATGGGAAATTGACAGCTCCAGGTATATGTCCAGGTATAGGGTCGATTGGTTCTTCCTTACCCGTATAACGCACTTCAGATCGTGAATCCAAAAGCACTCCCGACTGTTTACCTGAAACAACCTCTTCTACGAATTGGACATCTGCTAACCAATCCCTTTGTGGTTTACTAATATATTTCACGGGTTGACTTATTGGAATGCTATTCTCAAGAGGAAAACCTGCTCCCCTCCAAGCTTTCATTCCTCCATTAAGTACATATACTTTTTCATGCCCCAAATAGCGCAACTGCCACCAGCACCTTGCTGCAAAAGCTCCCTCTCCTTGATCATACAGGACAATTGTATCTGTAGGTAAGATGCCACGTTTCCCTAATGTATTTTCAAAATCGGATATACTTGGAAGAGGGTGCCTCCCCCCATGGTTTGAAACAGGTGCTGATAAGTCTCGTTCCAAATCGAAATAAAGAGCGTTCGGAAGATGCTCTTGTTCATATTGTTTTCTACCTAATTGTTTGTCATGAAGAGAATAGGAACAATCAATGATTTTTATATCTCCCTCAGCAAGGTCATTCAGTAAGGTTTCTTTCTCCACAACGTACTTCATTTTTTATCACTCCCCTTTTTGCTCATCAATAACAAAACATGCTCCTTTGGCTCCCAGCAGTTAAAAACATACGTCGGTTTCGTTTCATATCCTAATCTCTCACAATAATAGACCATACCTCTTGTTGTTTTATTTGCTTGAAAATGAATGCACGTTGCGCAACAATGAAATCTATTCTTCATCATCCAGACCCTCTAGCTTCTTTAATAATAACTCCCATTTTGGCAGTTCGGTTTCTGAATGCAAACTATGATCCCATGCTTTGAATTGATCTGAAAGGTCCATCTTTGTTTCATCCAAATAACGGGTAAACTCTTTTGTTAAATACGCTTTTGACCAATCGGTTAACACTTGATTCATTGAATGCAAGTATTCTTTAGCAACAGGGCTTACAATAGATTGTAACGACTCTTTTAATAAGACTTTTTCATTTTGTTCAAAAAAGCGCTTTGTACCTTTAAATAGCTTTAGTGAAAAAGAAAAGGATTGCTGCATAAATAACTCTTTTGCATTCGTAAACAAGGGAATCTCTACCTTTTCCCATTCGAAATCTGAAAAAACTAAGTCATCATTCACTTTTTTTATATTTAAGTGAAGGGTCCCAATTTTCTCTTGTAGACTCTTTATCATTACTTTTTCAATACGAACAGATGTCGCTCTTAGTTCTTGAGCAAGGTCAAAGGCTGTTGCCTCGATCAATTCATTTAAAGCTACCTGCAATGCCGTTTTACCGTCATATTGTACAAATAGCGATGGGTGAAACGTTTCTTTAAAGAAATCAGAAAAACGGAAGAAGACTCGTTGATGAACATATAAAAGCAGTTCCTCTACTTCCTGCTCCACTGATGGATATAATGTTTCCACTGATTGCTTTTTAAGTAATTGTAGGACTTCTTGCTTTTCTAAGCGATTTTTATCTTTAAATATTTCTCGTTCGTTAGCTGTTTTTTTACTTCCATCTATAAATAGTGATAGCCTGCTTAATCCTTTTTTCCAAAGTGAGTTGGCTGAGTCAATGGTAACTTTGGTTAGCCCATTCGTTAAATAATCATCGAAGCTTTGTTGGAAGTGACCCATTTGTTCGTTTAATTCTTTTCCTTCTAGCTTTTCATCTAAAGAGCGTAAAGAAGATATACCAAAAAGCTGCGGCGAACGTATTCCATAATGATTAAGCTGATTTCCAACATATTGCATTACCTCTTGTTCTTCCTCTTCTGATGACGCAAGGTCAATGGCATTCACGATAAAAAACATTTTATCCATTTCAAATGTATCTTTCACTCTTCCAAGTTGAATGAGGAATTCACGATCAGCTTTACTAAATGCATGATTGTAGTAGGTGACAAATAAAATCATATCAGCATCTTTTATATATTGAAAGGCAACGTCTGTATGGCGCGCATTTATAGAATCTGCTCCTGGCGTATCGACTAACGTAATCCCTTGATTCGTAAATTGATTATCAATATACACATCAATTACATCTACAAAACACGACTGTTCTTCATTTGCTGCGTACCCTTCATAGGTTTTCAGATTAACTTCAACTGACTTTCCGAGCTTATTTTGATAGTTTTTAATCCCTCGATTAAAAGCCTGCAGGAAAGAAATATGGGTATTTTCCACTCCACTCCGCTTCTCCATTGAAATAAGTGGGATTTTTGCTTGAGCTTCTTCAAATGTATTCACCTTCATGGAAAACATAGAAAGGGATTGATTTAATTCTTCTAAAAGAGCATGTTCAGATTTAAAGTAAATAACAGCCTTATTTGAATCATGTTTTCCGATAGGTCTTATACGATTGATTGTGGCTGTAGTCGGATTAGGAGAGACAGGTAACGCTTTTTCGCCAAGAAGAGCATTAGCAAATGAAGATTTGCCGGCTGAGAAAGCGCCAAACAAAGCTATAGTATAATTCCTATTTTTTAAACGGTTCGCTTTTTCTTTTATACTCTTTGCAAATGAGTGAAAACCAGGAATCTGAATAAATTCATCGCCCATTATTGATAATCTATCTACGATTTTATCCACATTAATATCTTTTTGCTTCTCTCTCTCAATGGTATGTGATGGAGTGAGTAATTCGATGTCTGCTTCGATTTCTTTCTCCCATCCTTCTGATGAGAGATCCTGTCGTATACCTTCCTCTTCCTTCACCCATAGCGAGACCGCTGTGTCTACATAGTCCGTTAAGATTGACTCGTCTGGATTATTAGCATTTTTTAATGCTTCTTGTTTTTCATATAGATGCTTTTTTTCCCTGTCAATTTCATTAAATGCCTGTGCTTTCAACACAACCTCCTCGGAAGGGGTCAGGTTGAACTCCTCTTGCATTCTTTCAACCATGCTTGCCTTGATGTTATTCGTTTCCTTCTCCGCTTCTTTTGAGATGATACCTGCTAATTCCTCACAATAGGTTAACACGTATTCACCTGATAGCTGAGCCCCTCGTTTTTCAGCCTGTTTAAGCATATCCACTGTGACGATGACCTCAAGTTTATCACATTGCACCATTATACTTTCATCAAGTATTCGTGCATTTTTTAATTGCTGATGGCAAAACGTTCGTAAATGCCAGTCTAACTGCGAAACGACTGTTTCTTGGACTGCACTATGAAACGCTTTTAGACGACGAGCTCGTTCTTCCTCGGTTTTCCCTTTTGAGAAAAGAAAACCGACTTTAAAATCTTTTTGAATGGATGCCAAATAATCTTCAGCCAATTTTCGATTTTCAAACGGCATTAAATACGCATTCTTTATTATTTTTTTACGTTCTGCATTAAATTGTTCCTCAAATACTTTAATGCTTTCACCAGATTGATGCTTTTGCCAATCTATATATTGTTGAACAATATTTTCTTTTTTCTCCCAATCTTTATGGGTCAGCTTTTCGACAAAAGGCTGGACTCTTTCATCATATTGTTCCTCCAGCCACTGTTCATGTTCAACTATTAAGTGGCGAATACTTTTTTCTATTGTTTGATCTGCCGTTTCAACCCGACCAGCCATCTTTTTTTGAATAAATTGCTGGAGTGTTGGAAATTCGTTAAAAGGGTGATCGTGTTTTTTTAAGCTCGTGTAAAAAACAGCGGTCAGCTCGACACCCCATGCCGCAAAAGATTGACGAACAGATTGTTGAAAATCTTCAAAAGAAAGCTCTTCTTCATTGTGTTTATCCACTTGATTAACAATGAGATGCACGGATGCTCCTTTTTCGATTAACTCCTTCGTATAGCGAAAATTCACATGAGATTGAACGTGATTATAATCTACTACATAAAAGATCACATCAGCCAAATGAAGAGCGGATTCCGTTGCAAGCATATGGGCCTCATCCGTTGAGTCAACCCCAGGCGTATCTAGCACTGTTACCCCTAATGGTAATTGAGAATCTTGATGACCAATCTCAATTAACTCCACTTTGTCACCGCTTTTACAAAGTGGCATTATTTTCCTTGAATCATAATCACCTTGAACAAGGATTGGGACTTGGTCGTGGTAATGAATTTTTGTAAATTCTTCTTTGCTCTTATGTATTTTAACTAAATTTGCACTTGTAGGAATCGGACTCGAAGGAAGGAGTTTTTCTCCTGTTAGTTCATTAATCATCGTCGACTTGCCCGCCGAAAAATGCCCACAAAAGGCAATTACCCATTCACCTTTATAGATTTTTTTACTTAGAAGTTTTGTTTTCTCTGTCCTCTTCTTATCACCGTGCTGATCAAAAAGTTGATAGAGCTGAACGGTTTTATTTAACAAGTTCTGTTGTTCACTAGATTTGATCATATTTTTTCCCCTTGTGTTTTGATAACGCTTTAATTGTAATCCATATTTCCGTTGAATCCTATATCAATATTTATAATTTTACCAGTAATGAATCAAACATGAAATGTAAGTACGAATACAGGCATATATATTTATAGAGAAGGAGGGCTACTGTGTTTAAAACAAGAAGAAGAAAGAAAAAACTAAAAGGGCCTATACCCACCACTTACGTGTTTATGATTACTTTGGTTACATTTAGTGTATTAACCTTTATGAGTTTATCGATAATTAATGCAAGTATTGAACCTACTTTAAAAATCATAGCGGAAACGAAAGCAAGACAATTTGCTGCACAGGCCATCAATGATGCCATATCAAAGAAAATATCAGAAAACATTGATGTTAAGGATCTATTTGTTATACGAGAGGATGGTGGACAAATCTCATATAGCACTAATCCAAAAGTATATAATCGGGTGATTTCGGAAGCAACGATTAGAGTTCAAAAATATTTAGACCTCGTGGAAGCCGGAGATTTAGAGAAATTAGAGTCCTTTAAAACAGATATTGACATTGACTATTCAGATTCACAGGTACAAAATGGAATCATTTATCAAATACCGCTAGGAATGGCGACAAAAAATACACTACTTTCTAATTTAGGACCAAAAGTACCTGTGCGGTTTGAAATCTTAGGAGCAGTTACCTCCAACATTGAAACCAAAACAGTTGATCTTGGTATTAACCATGTTTTCCTTGAAATATACGTTAACATTAAAGTAGAGATGAATGTTATCATTCCCTCTGCGGAAAAGGTCATTGAAATTTCGAACCCTGTAAATATTGGCGCAATCTTTATTGAAGGTGACGTTCCTCAATATTATAATGGCCAAGGGGGAAGTGATCAATTTAACCCTATTGTTGTTCCAGCTGAGCCTCCAAATTAATTAACGAAAGGTCTTAACGTAATGGTTAAGGCCTTCTTTCATTTTGTGATGCATAGATACATGTTCAAACGAGCATATACAATATAGCTCTTTATGACCGAGCCCATCGCTTTTTTGTTGGAAATATCTCTTCATAATTCGTAATTTGTTTTAATGCTTTTTCTTCGATTGGGATTCGAATGGCTAAAATTAGCTGGTTTAAACAACCGAAGAAAAACAATGTCCAAAAAGCATCGAATAGGAGAGGGATAACGATTAGTTCAATCGTTACAAGGACATAATTTGGGTGTTTGAAGTATTTATACGGACCCTTTACGATAACATTCATCTCGGGCAAAACAAATATTTTCGTATTCCAATACTTACCTAAAGACGTAATAATCCAAACCCTTCCCACTTGTGTAAGTATAAAGAGAATGAGATAGAAAGGCCAAAAAGAGCTCAAATTTCCTTCATTCCATATCATTTCCCCTAAGAGCGAGATAAAAAACAATGTATGAATGAGGACCATAACCTTATAATGTCGTTGTCCAAACTCGATTGCACCTTGACTTATCATCCATTGTTCATTTTTCTTTGCGATGTATAGTTCCACTAATCGCTGTACAATAACAATACCAATAAAAATATAAATGAACATTATTCCCACCTCATTAATAATAACTCTGATGCAAATCCCGGTCCTAAAGCGAGCGCTAACCCATATTCTCCATTTTGAATCGATTTTTTAAAATGTTCCTTTAATACATAAAGAACGGTTGCCGAAGACATATTGCCAAAATCCTTTAATACTTTACGCGCTAAAAAAAGTTGTTCATCCGTTACATTTAAGGAAACTTTATACGCATCCAATACTTTCTTTCCTCCAGGATGGACAACAAAATTCGAAACATCATTCAGCGTAATTTCGTATTGTTGCAAAAAATGATCAACATTCGGCCTAAGCCAAGATTGAACTAAGCTTGGAATGTTTTTTGAAAATACAACAAACATACCTTCATTCCGTATATCCCAGCCCATTACATCAAGTGAATCCTTCTTTAAAATAGATTGAGTACCAATGATTGAGGGAAGAACTCTATTTTGGTGTACCAACACAGCACTCTTATCCCCTGAAACCAATGCACATGCAACCCCATCAGCAAACAAAGCAGTTCCGACTAAATTACTTTTACTCCGATCATTTACTTGAAATGTTAGAGAGCAAAGCTCGATAGTCAACACAAGTACATTCGCTTTTGGGTAAGCTACACAATAATCTTGTGCGCGAGCTAATCCAGCAGCACCTCCAGCACATCCCAGCCCCCAAATTGGGATTCGTTTTACATATGGAGAGAATGGTAACAAGTTCATGATTCTCGCCTCTATGGTGGGAGTTGCGATGCCAGAAGTACAAATCGTAATAATGGCATCAATGTCCCCATAATTAAGACCCTCTGTCTGTTGAATGATTTTTTCTATACAATTCTTCCCTAATTCCACTGAATTTTCGATAAATAAATTATTTTTTTCTTCAAAGCTATGCTCTTTGGAAAACCAATCAATATCTTTGACAAAGTACCTTGTTGTAATATCTGAATGCGTAAAAATTGGTAATAGACGATCAATATCCTTAAATGAAGATGAAAACAAACTCTTGGCAAAGCCAACCGCTTTTTCTTGCGTAATTTGAATAGGTGGAATTTCAGATTCTACATTGATAATCTTTGGCATTCTATCGCCCCTTTTCTACATGGATATAATGCCCTTAATTACCTATTTATATTTGAAAAATTGTCTGTTTTTTATTTTAATTTTAAAAATTATCTAAATTTTTAATCCTATTTACCTATTTTATGTGTTAAACTAGTGAGGATAAAACTGTGGAGGATATTGAGATGACGAGTTCAAATAGCATTCATAAAGTGCTAAACAGCAGCATTGAAGCGATACGGGCCGTTATTCCTATTTCACTAAAGGTGGATAAGCCTTCTTTACTACAACACCCTATTTTCCAGCATCGTTTCGGTGTATTAATTGGGATTACTGGAGATGTTAGAGGGAAAGTGATTGTAGAAAGTCAGCACGATACCTTGAAAGGAATAGGAACTGCCATGTTCGGAATACCTGTTGAAGGTGAAATGTTAGAGTCATTTGCCGGTGAACTCGGAAATATGATTGCTGGCAATCTCTCTACAAATATTGCTAATAAAGGTTTAACAACGGATATTACCCCTCCAACTGTAATTGTTGGACAATCAAAATTATACGGATTTGAACAAGCCATCTTGCTTCCTATTCATATAGTGAGCTTAGGAGAGCTACAGATCATCTTTATGCTTGAACAACCCCAGAAAAAAAGAGAAAACTCCTTCCAATAGCTATTTGTTTCAAATCAGCTTAAGTAGACTTCCAAACTAGAAAAAAATATCAAACACTATTTTTTCCTGTTCCATTCGTCAAGAAGGTCCATCCCAAAAGAGATGGACCTTCTTGCTATATAAAGCTATCTAATTTGATTTATGAGGAAACCATTTAGTTATAACTAAGGTGTTTCGTCCATAATAACACGATAAAAACGTTGCTTTAAATTAACCTCTCCATAACACTAAATAACGTGACATTATTCCTTCCGACAAGCTTATAAGATTCATTACCTTACATTAGAAAGGTAATGAGCAATGAAGTTAAAAGCCATTTATGGTCATTCCTCCATCAACAAAAAGCGTTTGTCCTGTAATATAATCAGCCCCTTCTGTGCAAAGAAATACCGTCGGTGAGACAAGCTCTTCTAATTTTCCAATTCTTTTTAAAGGCGTTACTTCTAAAATATCATTTACGTAATCAGCATCATTTAATAATTTTTCCGTTAATGGAGTTGGAAAATACCAAGGACCAATTGCATTTACATTAATATTATGTTTCCCCCACTCCAGTGCAAGTACTTTTGTCATTTGAATTAAGGCTGCCTTCGTCATACCATATACAACCCCTGTCCTTAATGCGACGTGACCTGCAACAGAGGAAATATTTATTATTTTCCCCCCACCTCTTTTCTTCATTCTCTCGCCCGCCTTTTGAGCCATTAAAAAACATGATTTTACATTTGTATCCATAATAAGGTCCCATTCCTCTGTTGTTACGTTGAAGGCTTCTGACCGCTTGTTCATGCCTGCATTATTAATTAACACATCTACAGGCCCTACTTCTTCATCAATGCGATTAAAAAGTGTAGTAATTTCTTCTGTTTTTGTTAAGTCTGTCGGCATAACCCAGCATTTTACCTCTTTCTCTTGTACAAGGCTTTGCGTTTCTTCTAGCTCTATATTCGTTCTTGAGACAAGAATAAGGTTAGCTCCTGCTTCTGCTAAACCGACGGCAATCGCTCTTCCAATACCTCTACCAGCCCCTGTAACAATGGCATTCTTTCCTTTTAACGGTTGTAAAGTTCCAAACAATGTACATACCCCTTTCAAACGTTTTATTTATTAATATTTATTCTTTATTTTAAAGTAACTCCCTCTTTTTTTGTTGAATAATTGTAACAGGGCACTCATTTAACTAAATTGAGTATATTTTCATAATTATCTTTCAATTCAATGAGGAAAATAGATTAATTTAAAGTGGTTCCTTCACACTTTTTTCACATTTTTTGGCTTCAAATGTGATTTTTATCACAGCCCCTTTCAGTTTTCAACTCTATGATAGTGTTAACGATAAAAATATTTATCAAGAGAAAGGGGGAAACACAAGTGGGAAAACCAGAAACTCAGTTACCTCATCAACCTAAAAGAAAATTAGAGGATGAGAAAAATTCGTTAAAAGGAACGCTTGCCTCTGTATCTTTACTTGGTGCATTTATTGTTGTTACATGGTTTATTGTCTTTTTTATTTTTATTGATCGTTTTTAGAGAAAGAGAAAGGGGTAGATTTTTATGCACATGCACCGTTATGAAAAATGGTGGCTCATAGTAGGAACGGGATCTCTCGTTTTATTTCTAGTAATATTAGGCATTTCATCCTTCCATCAAGGGCACGAGCCCCCTAGTGCGAAAGCATTTATTGATCCTGAAAGAGTTGAAGAACGCGCACCGTTTAATGATCCAGGATTGAAAAAGGTAGAAGGAAAAGACTGGGATTATGAACTTGTATTTGTTGCATCAGCTTTCTTTTATAATCCTGGCGAAGTTGAAATCCCGAAGGGTTCTACCGTAAAAATTATCGCTACTACAAAAGATGTTATACACGGTTTTGAGGTGGCAGGAACAAATATTAACATGATGATTGAACCTGGTTATATTAGTGAATACGTCACCACAATGGACGAACCAGGAGAATACTTAATTGTTTGTAATGAATATTGTGGTACCGGTCATCACACGATGAAATCGATGATTAAGGTGGTGGAGTAAGATGCAATCTTCTTTTATTAAAATTGATAAAAAAGACGCTGGGTTAGTAATGGCGCATTTCTATGTTGCCTTTATTGCTTTAGCATTAGGTGGATTAGCAGGACTTCTGCAAGTATTAGTCCGGTCTGGAAGATTCACTCTTCCAGCAAATATTGGCTATTATCAAGTATTAACCGTTCATGGAGTATTACTCGGACTTGTCCTTACTACTTTTTTTATATTAGGTTTTCAAATAGCTGCCGTTAGCCGAACTTCTGGCACCTTCTCTAAAGGTTCTCGTTTGTTAGGTTGGATTGGTTTTTGGGTCATGGTATTAGGAACAGGAATGGCTGCAACGATGGTGCTATTAAATGAGGCTTCTGTATTGTATACATTTTATGCACCCCTTCAAGCACATTGGATCTTTTACTTAGGATTAACGTTTGTAGTTGTAGGAAGCTGGATTGGTGGCGCGTCTGTCATTAATGAATACATTAAATGGAGAAAAGCGAATCCTGGTCAACCAAGTCCTTTACTTACATTTATGGCCGTTATTAATACCGTTTTATGGATTGTCGCAACATTAGGTGTTGCTGCAACAGTATTATTCCAACTACTTCCTTGGTCTCTTGGATTAGTAGAACGTGTTGACGTCTTAGTGAGCCGTACACTGTTCTGGTATTTTGGTCATCCACTTGTTTACTTCTGGTTATTACCTGCCTATATGGCTTGGTATGTAATTATTCCAAAAATTATTGGTGGAAAAATTTTCTCAGACTCACTAGCTCGTATGTCTTTTATTCTATTTTTACTTTTCTCTATCCCTGTTGGATTTCATCACCAATTAGTTGAGCCAGGAATTGACGCTAGCTGGAAGTTCCTTCAAGTTGTGTTAACCTTCATGGTCGTGATTCCATCGTTAATGACTGCTTTTTCGTTATTTGCAACCTTCGAGCTATTCGGCCGTTCGAAAGGAGCAACAGGGTTATTTGGATGGTTTAAGAAACTACCTTGGGGAGATGCTCGATTCGTCGTTCCATTTATTGGAATGGTCGCTTTTATTCCTGCCGGAGCAGGTGGACTTGTGAACGCATCAAACCAAATGAACCAAGTCATTCATAATACTATTTGGGTGACTGGACATTTTCACTTAACTTTAGCGACTTCTGTTGTCCTAACATTCTTTGGCATTATGTATTGGCTAGTTCCTCATTTAACCGGTCGTATATTAACAAAACAGATGAACAAATTAGCTATTATTCAAGGAATCGTATGGGCAATTGGAATGTCAATCATGTCTGGAGCAATGCATATTGCTGGATTATTTGGAGCTCCCCGCCGCTCTTCCTTCTCTACTTACGGAGATGCTCAACAAGCGTTAGACTGGATCCCATACCAAATTGCTCAAGCAGTTGGTGGAACCATTCTATTTTTAGGAATCATTCTTGTGCTTTACATTTTTATCAACTTAGCATTCTTTGCACCAAAGGGAGAAGAGGAGTTTCCTGTCGGTGAAGTAGATGAGGGCGCAGAAAGAACGCCGATGGTATTGGAAAACTGGAAAATTTGGTTAACTGTTCTCGTTGCACTCATACTAGTAGCGTACAGTGTTCCTTTCTTAGATATGATTCAAAATGGACCACCGGGGTCAAAAGGATATAAACTTTGGTAATAGCGTTACATTTCTTTATATGAACATACTTTTAAAGGTAGGATAAAATTATCCTACCTTTTATTATTTAATTTTGTAGGTTATGTTGTAATGATTTCCGTTTTTACAACCATTTTAATATGTTATATTCAAGCGTTCGTAAGGATTTATCGAATGAATCACTATTATAAGATTATGATAGACTATGTAACATACCTTCTCCGTTTGACCCAATCACCTCTACATGGATGAAATAAATAAGGAAATCATTAGTTGATTTCCTTTTATTTATTCTGGTTTAACAACGTTCGGCAACCATACTAACTCCGTTTTATTCTCACTTTTACTAGAAAATTCATTCAAGCACTTCAATTCAACCAAAATGTTTCTCATTAAATACTTCATATTCCTTTTTTGCAACGAGCTACTTGATACACCATTAAAAAATCTCATTAAATTTTTTAAATAATTTTCTAATATAGTAATCTTGTCTCTTTGAACCAAGTTATTCTCATACAACTTATAATTCTCAATTTTTCTAACAAATAAATTGAGATACTGATTTAGGTCATGTACATGTTTAGTAATTGAACTAGCTATTAACTCATCTGCAATATTCGCTGCTTTCATTCCTTTCCATAAAATATACATCGATTGATTGTAAACAATTAACCCTTCAACATTATTATTAACAGCATTATTGAAGAAAATAGCCTTTTGATTTCTACTCATCTTTTTCATGCCACTTAATGCTTATCATGATTTTGGGTTAATCGATTTTCCTCGTCAAATTCTATAACATTTTCAAGCTTTCTAAGCAATAACCACTCCTTCATAATAACGGTCTCAAGAACATTTCCGACAGATTTATTGAATGCAATGATTTGTTCATTATTAGGTTTAGTAGGGAAATCAAGGCACTTGCCGACGAATGCTTGAACCTTTTCAGCCTCTGCATTTAATATATGTGAAAGAGCAATTTCCTCTAAGGCAATCGATTCTAACAGATCCAGAACCACTTCTTTTTTAGACGGTCTATGAGGTTCTGGTGGAATAGTAGGCATACTCATTTAAAGCTCCTCCTTTTGGTTGACTTCCTTATCTATAGTCTATTTTAGTGGTGGCTTTTAGTGTACAATTAACAAGCGATTGACGAGCCCTTACTTAAAAAGGGCTCTCGCCTATCATAAATTAATTGTCGTACCAAAAAAAGAAACAAAGGTGTTTGTTCTTAACATTTGAATCCTATGATACAATTAGTTTATTAGAATTGCCAAAAAATGAAAAATAGACTAGTTAAGGAACAATCCATTTAGGGGGGTATTATGATAAAAAGGGTCGTTATTATCACTGTTATCGCCTTATTTTGTTTTATAGGCTTTACTATGTTTTATAACGGTTTTTCTGGAGTCCAAAGTGTGATGATTCAAGAGTACAATCATTCATTTGAAGAGGGTAAAAAGGTGACGGATCAAGAAATAATTGGAACGGTTACTGGGATTCTGAATAGAGCCAATAAAATAACAAATACTCAATATAAACTTGCCATTGAACCAAATTACAGAATTCAATTAGAATACAAAAACGAAGAGAAAGAAGTTTTACTTCTTTACGAAGGCTTCGACCAAAATGAGAGTCTTATTTCCACTGATCGTAGCAATAATTATTACAAACTAAATAAAAAACAAACGAAAAGTATGGTCCAACTTTTATTTAACGAATAAAGCAATTATAAAGTACAGTACATATGCCTGTTCACATAACATTGCTACACCTAAAATGCTTTTTGATAACATGAAATAAAGGCGTCCCTAGTCGAAAAATCGACTTAACGGACACCCTTTTTTACATTTTATAAATCATAAACTTTTTGATATTTCTCTTTTAAATAGCTAGCTAAATAATTTGCATTTAATCCTTCCCCTGTTATATCTTGAAGGATTTCTAATGGCTTTTTCATCTTACCATATTGATGGACATGACTAGTTAACCACTCTTTTACTTTTGATAACTCACCTTTCTCAAGTAACTCATCAAAGTTAGGAATGTCTTTTAACATGCTTGTTTTTAATTGTGCTGCATACATGTACCCTAGTGCATAAGAAGGGAAATAACCAAAGCTTCCGCCAGCCCAATGGACATCTTGAAGTACACCTTCCCCATCGTTAGCTGGTGAAACCCCTAAATACTCTTCATATTTTTCATTCCAAATCTTTGGTAAATCTTTCACCTGGATCTCATCATTAAACAACCCTTTTTCAATTTCATAACGAATGATGATATGAAGAGGATAGGTTAACTCATCCGCTTCGATTCGAATTAAAGAAGGCTTAGATTCATTAATTGCTCGGTAAAAATCCTCAAGTGATACATGATCAAACTGTCCTTCAGAATGCTGTTTTAGTAGGTCGTAATTTTTCTTCCAAAAATGAAAGTTTCTCCCAACGAAATTTTCATAAAATAACGATTGCGATTCATGGATTCCCATTGACGTACCCGTACATAACGGTGTACCAATCAAGTCTTTTGATATGTTCTGTTCGTACAATGCATGACCACCTTCATGAATTGTACCGAAAACGGCTGTTCTCCAATCATGTTCATCATATTTAGTCGTCACTCGAACATCACCAGGGTTTAATCCAATAGCAAACGGATGAACTGTTTCATCTAACCTACCTGCTCCAAAATCATAACCCATTTGCTCTAGTACTTTTAAACTAAAAGCTTTTTGCTGCTCTTTCGGAAAATCCTTGTATAGAAAGTCTGTCTCTGGTTGATTTACATTGTTTATTTGATGAACAAGTGGGACGATTTCTTTTCGCAACTGTCCAAATACTTCATCTAATACTTTTACTGTTACTCCAGGCTCATAGGCATCTAATAAAGTATCATATTTATTCTCTTCATATCCCCAATACTCAATGAAGCGTTTATTGTAATCAACTAATTTCTCTAAATATGGGCTAAATTTTGCAAAATTCGATTCAGCTTTCGCTTCTTCCCAAATGGTTTCTGCCTGAGATTGTAAGACCACATACTCTCTATATTCTTCAGCAGGAATTTTCTTATTTCTTTCATAGCTCTTGTTGCACTCTTCTAGTATTTTCACAACCTGATGAGATAATGCTTGTTTATGTGCAGACAATTCTCTTATGTAGGCAGCCATTTTATCTGAAGTAGACATTTCAAATACGTCTGATGATAACATTCCAATAACTTGCGAACGTTGTTCAATCCCTTTTTTTGGTGCACCAGTACGCATGTCCCAAAAAATCAATCCTAATGCTTCATTGTATGCTGTCATCTTTGACACATACTCTAAAAACTCTTTCACGATTTCTTCTACTTTCAATTCAAATCCCTCCTCATTCCTTTACTCCCTCATTTTATCATATTCAGAGCAATGTGATACAGTTTGCCAATGCTGCACTTTATTTTTAATACAAGTTTAATAGAGAATTAATGGTTTTAATTCGTTTCTAAAAGAAAGTGAGAATCAATTTTCTTTTTTTCCACCTATAAAATTGTTCGAAATTAGCTACTAAAGAAACTTCCTGAATCGAAAGTTCCTCTAGTGCATGAACATAGTAAAAATAAACAATGATTACCTAACTTCATTCACAATTGGTGTAACTGGTAAAATAGATGAGATCATTGATAGCCATTCGCTATCCTCATTCGTTAATAATACGTGAATGTCCCCTCTATCATTGGAGCTACGTATTAAGCGTCCAACACCTTGACGTAAACGTAATAACATATATGGTAAGTCAACTTCCTTTAATGCATCCGTTGCTCCTTGGCGTTTCGCATCAAAAACTGGATCAAACGGTGGAAATGGAAGGGAGTGGATTAACACTGTGCTAAGTGATTCACCTGGAACATCAAGCCCTTCCCATAAATGATAGGCACAAAGGACACTATTCTTATCATTTTGAAAATGTGAAACTAAGGTAGAGATTTCTTCTTCACTCTCATAATAAATTGGAAATGGTACGCTTGGCTGAGTTTCTACATACTCTTTAAATTTTTTCAAAGCATGTTTATTAGCAAACAATATTAGTGCTTTTCCATTTGACTTTATCATTTGATTGAATAAAAATGGATAGGATTCATCCTTATGATGCCCAAGAATATTTAATTGTACGTTCATTTTATCACTATAATCAAACGGAGAGGCAACAGAAAAGGACAAATAGTGATCAATACCTAAGCTTTGAGCAATATAGTGAAAATCTTTGTTATTGGATAAAGTAGCCGAAGAAAAGACATACGGTTTCTTTTGCGAAAATACTTCATCTCTCAATACTTCTTGAACTAATCTTGGCATCATCACAAGTGTAGTTTGTCGTTCATTCTCTTCTATCCAAGTGATTCCACCCTCTTCTGAAACGAATAGCGAAAGGGAGTAAAGCATTTGCTCCAAATATTCTTCTACAACACGAAGACTATATTCTGGAATTACAAATAATTCACCTTCAAAAACAAGCTCATCTGCCAATTGTTCAATTTGTCCTTTAAGTTGACGGGCGAAGGAAAGAATTTGCTCATTTTTTTCAACGTGACGTCTCTCTTCATCTGTTTGTGATGTACTGCTCTCTCGCAGGGATGAAAATAATTTTTCATTCAATATCAGTACTTCATCAATAATATGATGGGTAGTTTCACGGATATCATTACTTGATAAATTATCGAGTACCTCTTCTATCGTATTATCTGTCATTTTGTAGGTTAGTGCTTTTTGTGAAGCATACTCTAACAAATGACCTTCATCAAAAACGACAGAACTAGATTCTGGAAGTAACGGTAATTGGCCTTTTCTTTTCCGAGATTCCTTTGTCCATATATGCTCCATATAGAAGTCATGCGAACATATTATTAAATCTTGAGCACTTCGATAATATTCTCGTTGAAGATTTAAGCCACAGCGATGGCGGATATCACATGACAAACAATCTTGAGTTGAATCCCAATTAATTAAAGACCATTTGTCATCATCTAAATGTTGATAATCTTTACGATCACCATAAGGAAAATATTTCGTCATCGACTTAGGTTCCATAACAAATTCCGGAAGCTCTTTTTTTATCTCCTTAAACTCTGGATATTTTGTGTTGTTTGATTGCAGCTTTTTGGTGCATAAATACTGGTCCGGAGATTTTGCCAAGCGAACATCAAAAGACAAGCCTAGTGCTCTCTCAAGCTTTTTAATATCCCCTTCTTTTTTCACTAACTGTTCAATAAGTGTTTCATCTGCACATGCTATAATACCCGGTTTCCCTGTATAACGAGCATAGCAAATGCTGTATAATAAATAGGCTAGTGTTTTCCCCGTTCCAACTCCCGCTTCCGCAAAAATTACTTCTTTTTGTTGGAAAGCCTTCTCGAGCTGAAAAGCCATAAAAATTTGTTCATCACGTATTTCAAATCCTTGCTCTGGTAGCAAATCATAAAACACATCTCCGATCCAGTCTCCTAATGCTTCATAAAATGATTGCTCTTTTGTTAAAGAAAAAGGCAAGCTTTTTGTCATAAAATTCGTCCTCTCATTCAATCTAAAACGCAAGCGAATATCGCTTGCGTTTACCTTTTTATCATGTTAATTGATTTTTGGTGGTTTTGGTCCCCAATATTGATAGAAGTCCGTTTTGATAAACCCATTAAACAGCTTTCTTTTTTTCGTTGCGACTTTACCATACTGTTTTTCGAAATCTTCGTAAGAAGTCATAATATAGACGGACCAGGTGCTCAACCTATTAAAGGCTTCTCCCATGTCCCTATACATATTTTCAACTTCCTTTCGATCTCCTAAGCGTTCACCATACGGTGGATTCCCAATAATAATTCCATATTCCTTTTTAGTAGAAATATCTTTCACTTGCATTTGTTTAAAGGAAATGACATCGCCTAAGCCAGCCTCAAAAGCATTTTGCTTCGAAATCTCAATCATTCGATGATCTAAGTCTGATCCAACAATATCTAACTCTCGATCATAATTAGCCAAATCTTCCACTTCTGTTCGTACCTCGTCCCATACCTCTTTCCTCATCCAGCTCCAATCTTCTGAAAGGAATTCACGATTAAAGCCAGGGGCAATATTTTGACCGATCAGTGCGGCTTCAATCGGAATCGTCCCAGATCCACAGAAGGGGTCAACAAATGGACGATTAGGTGTCCAACGACTAAGTTGTACAAGAGCAGCTGCCAATGTCTCTTTTAAGGGAGCCTCACCTTGGGAAGCACGATAGCCTCTTTTATGTAAGCCTGCCCCACTTGTATCAATTAAAAGGGATGCTTTGTCTTTATGGATAGCAATTTCAATCTTAACTAACGGACCATCTTCAGTTAACCAGCTTGTTTGTTTATAAGCCTTTTTTATTTTCTCTACAATGGCTTTTTTAACGATCGCTTGGCAATCTGGAACACTATACAATTTCGATTTAACCGATTTTCCTTGAACAGGAAATTCAGCATCTACAGACAGATATCTTTCCCATGGTAATGATTTTGTTTTTTCAAAAAGTTCATCAAAACTATATGCCTTAAATTCTCCGACTAGAATTTTGACTCGATCTGCTGTTCTAAGCCACATATTCGATCGGGCGATGGCACGCTCATCCCCTTCGTATATTACCTTTCCGTTCTCAACTTTACAGTCATAACCGAGGTTTTTCACTTCATTCGCAACAAGAGACTCAAGTCCCATTGCTGCCGTTGCAATTATCGTATATTTTGACATAATTCCACCCTTACTATATAAGTTCAATTGTCTTTCTCATTTTCCCATAAGAAGTATAGGAAGTGCAAGAAAGGAAGCATTGATATATAAGGGAATGGACTTTACAGCTACGTGAAAATCACTTTTCTTGTCATCCCGAACCCTTATTCACTTGCTCTATTCAAAATATGGAAATGTATTTTAATGTAAATAAAGCTCTCCTATCTTGGAAAGGAGAGCTTGCTTTTTCATGTAACCAGACATAACGTTCTGTAAGCCATGTTTTGTTCCTTCGTACTCCTAACGACTGGCGTCTCGTACTCAGGTGGCAATCATCTATCTACAAGAGTATTTCATCTTGTCCTTCCTTCTGTTCATTTCCTTCAGGAAGATGCCCCTACCATTATTTGGGTTTCTCACTCGTGGGGTTTACCTCGTTCCACTCTCTACATTTCTATAGAGACTTCGTCACTGTGGCACTTTCAAGGTATTCACACCATATTCCAAGGAACTTAGGTGTTTTCCCTGCCGTCAACCTAGATTACTCCAAGTTGCCCTAGCTTATGAATTGGCTAGGCACGAACACTACGCGCATCTCAGCATCGTGTGAGCATGGACTTTCCTCTACAACTAACGTTGCAGCGATTACCCGAACGTTATGTTTTCATTATGCAAGAATTGATTATACGTGAAAATTTAACATAAATCAACTTGAAAAAAATGGGTGCTATTATTCGTATAGCTTACTACCAAACACATGCTTTTCTAAATTTGACAAGCGTTGTAAAATATCAAAATTTGTCGTTCCTGTTTGTTGTGTAGGTTGAGCTGATCTTCGGTTATTAATTTCTGATTGTTGTTTTTTTAAACGTAAATTTTCTTGTTGTAGCTCTTCAATTATCTGATGAAAGGATTCATAATCTTTGATAATCACATCTAAAAATTTATCAACATCTTCCTGTTTATATCCTCTCATTCCAGATTTAAAATCCTTTTCGAGTATATCTTTGTTAGTTAATTTTATTCGATCTGCTAACATTTTGTATCACCTCAACATGTACCTTCATGATTCTTTATTCTTTCAAATGTAGCTTCATTTGTCAATTGTATTATGAATAACCCAACATAAGGAGTACACTTATTTGTGCACATATACGACTAGAAGAGCGCGACCACATGATGAATTTGAAGTGTATACTTATATCAAAGAAAATGAAAAAAATCCTTTGTGTGACGTAGATCAAGCCATTTCTTCGGGAAACACTACTCATGTTTGAACTGCTCTTCTTCAACAACCATTTGTAAATCGTAAAAGCTAATCTGCCTAATTTCATATGGATTTTTTTCTTTATAAACTTTTGCCAAGTTCAAAAAATATTTGGGAGACCCTTCTTTTTCCTCGTCATATACTATAATTGTTGCATCGCTTTTTTGAAGAAAGAGAATGTCCTTTTGTCGAAATTGTTGAGGGCTTTCGTACGCTTTTTTTGAAATGGATTCAAAAAAATCTGCATGAATGGTAACCCATTCATACCGCTCTTTTTCGTGATCTTTCCATCTTTCCTCTTGATGGAAAAAAGGCGTTAAAACAGCAAGCTGTAAGTGTGGGTGTTCTTCTTGAAGCTCCAAAACCACTTCCCCTGCCCAGAGCTCAACACCTAACTGACCTGAAATTAATACCCATTCTAACCCCTCATCTACTAGAGCTAACAACTCTTTCTTTATCGCTAGCTTTATGTACCCTATCGCTGGATCATTCGAATTAAATATTCCTAATTCATACGTTTTATAACCCGTTATGGTGACAACCTTTGTCAAATTCATTGCTCCTTTTAGTTAATTACCCCAAAATAAAAAGAAAAGGGCAACGAATTGCCCTTTCACCATATAATTTTTATCCCATTCCGTTAGGAGGCATCGGTGCTGGTCCACCTGGTCCACCTGGCCCACCTGGTCCGCAGCAATTAAAGTGTTGATTAGATACTTCATTTGCAACAGATTGAGTGTGAGGACAATAGTGTTTATGTTGAAATAATTCATGGTTGCAAATAGTAGTATGGGTCGGATGAATGTGTGGAACTTCATAAGTGCAGTGGGTATTAATTACATTATATTTTGTAGGGTGTACCACTGCAGGTAATACTTGCACAGGTCTTCGTCTTCCAAACATAGTACCGTCTCCTTTCATTTTTTTCACTTTACATTAACAACCTATGAAAAAAATGGAGAACATGTACTAGTACAATGACCTATTTTTATAAAACAGACGGAAAACTATCTTTCATCGAGTTTAACACATAAGCAATAACACAAACGACGACAAAATACAAAACAAAAATGGTTCGATATGCTTTCATCTTTTCCTCAACCTTTACAATGAAAATTCAATTATTATTGTAACTCGTTCTCCGCCTAACCTCAATATAAATGTCGAAGTATTTCTATGATTTCCATCATTCTTCATACTTTCTGCATTTTTTGAAAAAATTAAACTAAAATCGTCGAAAATTGCTCTTACCCAGGAAATTTTTTCTCGTATTTACGTTTCAATCTAGCTAAACGTTTTTCCAATTGTTCTTCCTTTCTAAGTGGGGAGTGTTGCATTTCCCGACAGCATCGAATAGCTGCATGAAGATCCTTATATTGATGTTCATAAAGTTTAGCTAATTCTAACAATGCTTCATAATGTAATTTCCCTGAACCCTCTTTGCTAACTTTTTCCCAATAAGCTTTCGCTTTGTCGTATTCTCCTGACCTTTTTAAGTGATACGCTAATCGGTGAATAGCCGGCAATGAAATTTCACTTTTCTTCCCTTTTAACTCTTGAAATGTGCTAAACGCTTCATTTTTTTCACCTAAATAATGAAACCATTCCCCAACTTGTAGTTTTTCATAGTCAGTTTGACCATGATCTAATTGAAGAATTTGTTTCGAGAGAGTTATATATAAACTAATTAATGACAAGATATCTTCTTCATTATGCTTTAATACTTTGATCATCCCTTGAGGATTCTTATGTTCTACAAAATCATAATAAATCATCGGAGCAAGGTAACCAGGTACATCCTCTTTGCGATAAAAATCTAATACTTCTCTTTCAACATTTTGCAACTTAACTGACTCGATTTTATGCTTCCACATCCTACGTGATGCATGGTAAAGATCAAAATGTCCAAAAGATGGTAACTTAGGCACATGGTCTCTCACTAATGTATGCCGTGTTTTTACTTGTGGCCAATCGAAGGCTTTACCGTTATAAGTGACAAGCGTAGTGTAATCAATATTTTCTAAAAAACTATGATACAGTGCTATTTCATTTCCTGGTGAAGGCAAGACATGTTGACGAACGATAATGTTATCTCCTTGTACTTGAGCATAGCCTAACAAAAAGATAACATTGCCTACTCCACCCCCGAGCCCCGTTGTTTCGGTGTCAAAAAAGAAAAGGTCATCGGAGTCAAGGCCTCTTGCACTTAAGGGGTGATGACCATTAAAGCTCTGCCACGCTTCTATGACTTCCTTTAATTCTTGAAATGCATGTCGGCCATGGCGATATGATATTGGGTAAGTACTTTCTTTTACAATGCAAAATTGTTGATCTATTTTGTATAATTGTGCATTTTCCTTTTTCCAATCATCCCAATAAGGAATGGCTAATCTTTCTTTTGTCTCCCCTATTACTTTCTCCTTATATTTTCCCCCGTCCTTCTTCTGAATGTGGGGTTTCATTCTATTTAATTTATTTTTTAGACTCACGATACGTGCTCCTTACTCAAAATCTGCTAATACCATTGAAAGTAATTCCACAGCTGAATTTTTTGCTGTATTTATAGTTGTCTCCGTTCCAATGCATGTAGGACATCCATTTTGACAGGAACAAGTAGAAATCGTATTTTTTGTTTGCAGAATAATAGAACGTATATTCTCAAATACTTTTTTGCTCAACCCTACTCCGCCAGGATATCGATCATAAATAAAGACGGTCGGTTTTTCATTATGGGAGGCTTTCACTTGTGGCACAATAGAAATATCCTTTGGGTCGCACATAACAAAAAGTGGGACAATCGCATGAAGGGCATGACTAATGGCTATTAACCCCTCTTCTAACTGCTTTTCTGAAAATGAATTTATTGAATCTGAATAAGAAAACCATGTTGAGGATGTATGAAGTTCTTCCTCAGGCAAATAAATGGGACCAGATCCTATATTTTCGTGAGTGTTAAATTTGATTTTTTTAAATATCGTTGGTAATGCCCTGACTGATACATCTCCGTACCCTAACGCTACATTCTGATATTTCTGCTCAAGATCCACCTCTAAAACATCTAAAGAAACGGCTAAGTTTGCATCCGTAAAGTAATCGACATCAACCTCCCTTACATACGCTTTCTTTTCATCCCAATCTAATTTTTCTACTTGAAACTGGATGCCTTGATGTAAATAAATAGCTTCTTCATGTAAAAGGGTCATGGCGCTAAATCGATCCATTTCACCGATTACCTGTACAGATGACACTTGTGTAATATCAACAATAATAATGTTCTCTTGAGAAGCTGAGCGTAAACTAATATTATGAGCAGGAAAAGCATCATCCATCCAATAAAAACGGTTCCCATTCTCATGTAAAACTCTTTCTTCCTGAAGAAATTCTAAAATCTCTTCAACCTCTACTTTTCCAAATAAATCATTTCGCTGGAAAGGTAGCTCATAGGCCGCGCACTTAATATGATCGATTAATATGACTAAATTATCGGGATTAATTCTAGCATTCTCAGGTGAATGGCGAAAGAAGTAGTCTGGATGCTCAATAATATATTGATCCAATGGGTTAGAACTCGCAACCATGATGACTAGTGATTCCCCGTGGCGCCTGCCTGCACGACCTGCTTGTTGCCAGGCACTTGCAATTGTTCCAGGGTATCCAGTCATTATACAAACTTGTAATTGCCCAATATCAACACCTAGTTCTAATGCATTTGTACTAACAACACCATAAATATCACCTTTTCTTAATCCTCTCTCAATTTCCCTTCGCTGAGTAGGTAGATACCCTCCTCTGTACCCACTGATTGCGGTTGAACCCAACTCTTTTTTTACGAGTTCTTGCAAATACGTTAAAATAATTTCTACTCTTACTCTACTTCTAGCAAATACTATCGTTTGAATTTTATTCTTCAATAGTTCTCCAGCAATTTTTCTCACTTCTAGAGTTGCACTTCTGCGGATATTTAGTGGCTTATTCACAATTGGTGGATTATAAAACACAAAATGCTTCTTTCCGTTTGGAGCACCATTATTATCAATTAAAGTCATTGATGAATCTGTCAGCTCTTCCGCTAGTTCCTTAGGATTTGCGATTGTTGCTGAAGTACAGATAAAAACTGGTTCACTCCCATAATATCGACATATCCTTTTTAACCTTCGAATGACGTTTGCTACATGGCTACCAAATACTCCTCTATACGTATGGAGTTCATCGATGACTACGTACTTTAAATTTTCAAACAGCGATATCCACTTAGTATGGTGAGGAAGTATCGCTGAATGAAGCATATCCGGATTGGTCATAACGATATGCCCTGCTTTTCTTACTTTTTGACGAATATTTGCTGGCGTATCCCCATCATATGTATAACTATTAATTGGCATATCGACAAGCTGAATGAATTCATTTAGCTCACTTTTCTGGTCTTGTGCCAAAGCTTTTGTAGGAAATAAATAGAGGGCTCTCGACTTTTTATCTGTTAGAGCGGTTTGTAAAACTGGTAAATTATAACATAATGTTTTTCCAGAGGCAGTAGGAGTCACAGCTGTAAAACTATTCCCGCTCATGGCACATTTATACGCACTCAATTGGTGGGTGTATAGCTGGTAAACTTTTCTTTTTGAAAGGGCTTCTTTAATAACAGGATGTAAATTTTCTGGTAGATCGACCATTTTAGCAGCTTGAGCTTCGATCGTCTCCCAATGCACTATATGATCTTTAAAGGGGGCTTCTTCTTGAAGTACCCTCATCACATCTTTCAAGGATTTCTTTTGAAACATTATTTTCACCTCACCAACATTGTAGCGAATATTTGTTCGCTAATAAAGAGGTAGATTAAGATTTCTATTCTCTTAATCCCTTCTCATCATAAATTTCTTCAATTCAAATGCTAAAAGATCTGCTTCTTCTACCATTCCCATATGACCTGACTCTTTTAGAAGTACTCTTTTTACATGCGGATGATTCGATGTATAGACCTTATCAACCGGAATAATCCTATCTTTTTCTCCAGCAACTAGTAAAACAGGAACTTTGGCATGAACAATGGTCATTCGTCGATCTATCCGTTCTCTCATAGCAATTAGCATTGCTTGAGCCGCTTCTGAATGAGTCATTAATCCAATTTCAATGGCCTTTCTTTTCCATTCATTAAAATGAGGATTGCTTTCATTACTAAATAATTTTTGAACTAAGCTATTTGTAAAGGGAACCATTCCATTTAATTCAATATTTTGTATATCTCCTAGTCGCTTTTCCTTTGCATCTTCAGAATCAGGGAAAGCAGTTGAATGGATTAAGCCAAAGCTTTTCAATGATTTTTCATACATCTCTGCATAGGCAAGGGTAATATATCCACCAAGGGAATGGCCAAATAAATGAAATGGAGGTAGCGTTAGCTCTTGAGATAGTTGGTAAATATCATTCGCCATAGCTTCTATTGACAGCAGACCTTGTTGAAATCGAGATTTCCCATGACCAGTTAAATCGACTGTGATGACTCTATGGCTGTCTAAAAGTGGGACAAGTTCATCCCAGTATGCGCTACTTCCACAAAAACCATGTAGTAAAAGGACTACCTCGCCTTCACCACGATCATAGTAAGCCAATCCACCATCTGATATTTTAAAATTTTCCATTATTTCAAACCCCTTCTTTACGTTTTTTTGTTGACATCGCACATCATCCTTTCACTAGCATAAAATAAATCACATTGAATTTCCATTTCAAAGGAGGAAAAAACATGGAAAAGCAAAATTCAAATCGCCCTTCGAAAAATAACCGTGAACCCTTTGGTGATATGATGAAATCAATGAATGGTTTCTTTCATGATCGACCAGTAAAAGGGCTATTGCAAAGTATAGACGAATTCTTCTCTTCACCGTATCCATTTGGCGGATTTCCCGTCGACACAGAAGAAACGAAAACAGAGATTATTGTAACAGCAAAATTACCCGGAGTGAAAAAGGATGAATTAACAATTGATATTCTTCAAAATTACGTAACCATATCCGTAGAACAGAACGAACTCAAGGAAGAGAAGGACGATTTGATCAATAAATCATCACAACAAAAAGCTTATCACCGTACATCTAGAACCATACCGCTATCTACTCCAATTAATGACCGACATGTTAAAGCCACATACAAAGATGGCGTATTAAAATTAGTCTTGCCTAAGCTAAAAGGGAGAAACATAGAAATAAAATAAGTCACTTTAAGGTGGAATGAAAGAATAGCGATCATCTACTTGCTTATTTAAATGAAATTCCCTGCAGAAAAAATGAGCCGAGATCCGACCAGTTGTCAGATCTCGGCTCTTTATTATAAATCTTACGATGAACGATTAACTAACCCCTATTTAAGTAAAGATACTCCCGAACCCTTTCACAAGAGCCGAGACTTGATTCATGGCTCCCATCATCTGACCTGCCGTATTTACCATCTTATTTAAATCAAGACTCCCATCTTTCCCTTTAAATGAATTCATTATCGAATTAACGCCGCCTTGTTGATTTTTTATAGCAAAGCTACCCTTTGGGTATGGATTCGCAAACCCTTGTGGTCTTGGTCTAGGAGTTGGATAATAATATTCCTCTTCTTGTTGTAATGGGTTTTGAAAAAATTCACTTTGTTGATGTTGATATGGTGATTGGCCTGAATGAGCATTCCACATATTGTTGTACCCTTCTGGTTGGGGTGGGGGAAGGACAACCCCATTGGAATGATTGGCTTGATTGGCAGGGGTGGGATAATGGTTAGGACCTGTATTATACGGATGTCCAACTTGATTAACAAACTGATTCATTGGATATGGCCGATAATAATGGAAGCGATGGCGTCTATTCATCATCATTCCTCCTTATAACATCACTTTCTAGTATCATATGTTTCAATAATAAATTGGTGTAATACCTATATCTTTAATCAACAAACAGCGAATTCTGTCGAAAGTCTCATTTTTCTTACAAAAAGACATTTCCAAAATTTATGTTACGATACAAGTATATAGACGTGCAAAAAACGTCTTGAAGGGGGAATGAATGGTGAATGTTCAAGAGTTAAAAGAAAGGTTTATTCAGAGACGTCAATATCATACAGAAAACGTTAACGATTTATTAGACTTTACTAAGAACATTTATATCTCTAACGAGATCACATTAAAAGATTATTCGATGCTCATTCAAGAACTTGAACAGAACGGTGCACTTATTCCATTTGATCATGATACTTCAAATATTAAAAAATTTTAAGATGTAATGGCTCCTGTGACCCATTAAATTGAACCAGAATAGTGGAGAGAGATCCCATTCCCACTATTCTTTTTTTGTTTCACTCAATATTTAGATATCGTATTATTTGTTTATTATGACTTAATATTAAGGCTTTCTAAACCATTATGTGAACATCATACACTTTTCGTTAATTCATTCTTTATGGTTTGTAAATTATAGTGAATGGATTGGTGATAACTTTGAAAACGATTATAGCTTGTTTCTGGATAAAACGCTTGGACGGAAACCAGTTCTACATTATCAAGTGTTTGTTGTATTTGCATTCGATGTATGTACTTAGGCTGAGCCTTTTTAATCCATTCAAGTGAAGCCTGTTCCCATTTATTTAATACGTCCCTTACTTTGTCCGCGTAGGGTTTTACCTCATTATAAAAGTCTCCTTTATCCCCACTAGCCCTCTTTGAATCATAAATTTCTTTTAATTCTTCATTATAATGAATCAGTTCCTCTGTTAACTGAAGTAAGTTGTTCAATTAAAGCCTTCCCTTCATTAGTTCATACGGTTTATTTTTTGAACATTTTAACAACAAAAAAGCAGCTCAAAATAGCTACTTTTTCTCTATGTTTTATTTTATGTTGATTAGGACCCTAATTCAAGTACAGCCTCTCTTGGCTTTTGGTGCTGCGCTTTTAATTTTTGAATATCAACAATAATCTTGACTTTTTTCTCATTATACTGAAGAGTTTGACTGAGTTTTAATAATTTGAGTTCATACTGCAAATACTGCTTTTGCTTTTCAAGGGAAATACAGTCGGTTATTTGTTTATCCAACGTAGAAAGCATTCGCTCTAACTTCACTAACTTCGTGATTACTTCTTCTTTCACCATCGATATAACCTCCCTTTTTCTTTCACTCCTAACTTTCTATGTGAAGGGACAATTCCCTTCCACCTTGACAAAACTAGAAGAGAAGTGACAAAGAAAATTACTTTCTACTAACAGGAACAGAATTTCCGACAACTACTTGAATGAATCTTTTACTTTTAGAGAAAATAAGAAAAGGAGGTGCTAATCATGGCAAAAAATCAGCCAAAATCAAAAAATCAACCGAAAGAACAGCAGAAAGCAGGATATGGAAACCCTAAATTAGAAGGGCCTAATCGCCCTGCCACGTAAATACCCCATAGAAGAAATATAATCTAACCCATTACGAAAAGAGTTTGTTACGTTTCTAACTCTCTCTTTTCGTTTTTTATCTCCACCCTCCTATTTCTGTTGTTATCCGTGTAAAAATTCCCAGATTCGCTTAAACCACTCCAATTTTTTTCTTTGATAAAAAAACCACTCAGTGAGATTAGGTTGCTTAAAGGGAGCTACGCTTTTTTCCCAACCAGGCGTTGGTCCTCGCTTTTGAGACCAATCCTCTTTTTCGTGAACGTGATGTGAAATTATTGGATATGAAAGCCGAAGCCATGGAGTTGTATAAAGTGGTTTCTTGGATAAGTATTTTTCATAATCTGTACGAGAACCCGTGTGATCCTGATGTAAACTAAAATCTAAAAACTTTTCAAAATGCACGGGCTCAAATAACAATAGTGCTAGTTTCTTACCAAATTGCACTCTTTCTTGTAATTTTGTAAAGTTGACCACGCTTCCTCCAAATAACTCACCATCTCTTGTCGGAAAAATGACCGAGCTTAAATGTAATAATTCTTGAAGTCGATAGACAGGAGTTTTGAATACATTTCGCTTATATGCGGGGTGCTTTATTAAGGGCTCTTCTATTATATTTTGTTCATTTACGATTAAAGAATATAAAAGCCTGTTATTAAGTTTTCTTTCCCAATAGACTTCCCATTCACTGATCATAAACTCAGAAACAAAAAAATTTCTTAAAAAATGAAACTTTTTTTGCCTACATAACGTCGAATAATGGTAGACAAGTAGTTGTGGGAAAGCATCAGAAAAAATAGTCCAGTTTGCTTTTTCATAAGTTTGAAACAACTCTATCCGCTTTCTTTTCGGTAATAACTTACAAAATATTGGACTTTCGAGGTCTGTCATATTCCACCCCGCGTTTCTAGAAACCATGGAGGCTAAAAACGACCAACGAATTTCTGGGTGGAGATAAAAAAAAGCTTCATATGCTTTTGTTCTCGAAATATTATCTTTATTATGGTGGGCCGTCATATCATTGATTTTTTCAATGATGACCCTTTCCTCCTCTTTTGGAGGTACATTCTGCAAAAGAGGAAGAACATAGTCCCATTTTCGCATTACTTCTCTCCTTTAACCTTATTACAGTTAAGGTTGGAGAAATTAAGTCTTTTTATTCACACATTCTTTCTTCGTTTTTGATATGATATGTTTATCTTGTGAGGTGAAACAGATTGAACTTTAAGTATCCGAATGGAAAACGATACGAACCCACGGAAAGGGATAAGCAGCATAGAATCAAAAGCACTAAAAATAAAAACCACTCTTATAGCAACCGCGGAATGACGTTGGAAGAAGACTTAAATGATACCAACGCCTATTATCTTGATCGAAATATAGCTGTCATTCATAAAAAGCCTACTCCTGTTCAAATTGTACAGGTTGATTACCCTAGACGTAGTGCCGCAGTCATTAAAGAAGCCTATTTTAAACAAGCTTCCACGACAGATTATAATGGGGTATTCAAGGGAATCTATATTGACTTTGAAGCAAAAGAAACGAAAAATCAAACCTCTTTTCCATTAGCCAATTTTCACACTCATCAAATTGAGCATATGAAAACAGTCGTGCAACAAAACGGAATTGCGTTTGTCATTTTACGTTTTTCTTCTTCTGAGGAAATTTTCTTGCTTCCGTTCCCTACCTTGCACTATTATTGGAATAGGATGGTAAATGGTGGAAGGAAGTCTATTACGAAGGATGAAATCGTCAATAATGGCTTTCCTATACCTGTTGGCTTGCAACCACGGCTTGATTATCTTAAAATTGTTGAAAAATTAACATTTAAATTAAATGAACCTTTTATTGATTGAAAGTGAGGAATTTGATATGGCTGGTGACTATAAAACCAGAGAAGAACGACGTAAAATCCAGCAATCGTCTAAGAAAAAAACAAAGAATAAGCGATCTATTTTTAAGAAGATATTTTTATTCGCTTTTCTTTTTGGATTAGTTGGCTTATTAACTGGAGGAGGCTTATTCGCTTACTATGTAAGTAAAGCACCTTCATTAGATGAAGCAATATTAAAAGACACCATTTCGTCTGAAATTTACGATATGAATGGTGAACTCGTCACCAAAATAGGCTCTTCAGAAAATCGGAAATATGTTGAGTTTGATGAAATTCCTGACACGGTAGTAGACGCGATTATTGCGACAGAGGACTCTCGTTTCTTCGAACATTTTGGTATCGATCCAATTCGTTTAGGCGGTGCGGTCATTGCGAACGTTACCCGTGGATTTGGTTCTGAAGGAGCGTCTACTATTACGCAACAAGTGGTAAAAAACTACTTCTTTAGCTCAGATAAAACATTGGAACGTAAAGCGCAGGAAGCCTGGTTAGCGCTACAGCTAGAACAAGAGTACACAAAAGAACAAATCTTTGAAATGTATGTTAATAAAATTTTAATGGGCGGTCGTATTTACGGAATTGCAACAGCCTCTGAATATTATTATGGCAAAGAATTAAGCGAGCTTGAGCTTCATGAGGCAGCGCAGCTTGCAGGGATGCCGCAAAGTCCGAATAACTATAACCCTTTTGTATATCCAGAAGAGGCACAAGAGCGACGCGATATCGTCTTACAACTAATGAATCAACATGGTAAAATTTCTGAAGAAGAAATGAATAAAGCGATGGAAATAGACGTAAAGGAAACTCTCGTTCAAGAAGAAGAGCGACTTACGGCAGAGGAAGAAAACTTTGATAACTTTATCTTTATGGTAATCGAAGACGTTGAAAAGCAAGGCTATGACCTTTCAGATGGATTAAAAATCTATACAACATTGGATACTGATGCTCAAACGTATGTTAATAAAGTGCTAACAAATGAAGAAATGGCCACATATGTAGATCGTGAAGAATTGTATACGACCGTTCAATCGGGAGTTTCATTATTAGATACTCAAACAGGTGCCATAAGAGCCGTTGGAAGCCGCAGCGGACAGGAAGACGTTGAATGGGGCTATAATTTCGCCACCCAAGCGAGCCTTCAGCCTGGTTCAGCTATTAAACCTTTGCTCGATTACGCACCTGCGATCGAATTTTTAAATTGGTCAACATACCATATCATTGATGATGCCCCGTACGAAGGACCAAACGATTGGACGCCATACAACTGGGATAATAAATTTAAAGGGCCGATCACAACAAGAGAAGCGATTTGGGATTCACGAAATATACCAGCTATTAAAGCGTACAAGGAAGTTGGCGCTGACAACGCAAAAGAATTTATTAACCGACTAGGAATTGATATGAGAGAATACTTTGAGAGTGCTGCTATTGGTGGCGTTGAAGGGACAAGCGAGATGAAAACAAGTCCTTTACAGATGGCAGGGGCTTACGCAGCATTTGGAAGCGGTGGAATCTATAATAAACCACACTCTATTACTCGTATTGAGTTTCGAGATGGGTCAGAAGTTGACCTGAAACCAGAGCCGGTGATTGCCATGAAGGATTACACGGCGTATATGATTACTGATATGCTAAAAAGTGTTGTTGAACATCCAGGAGGATCTGGAAATTCTACTAGGATTTCAGGTTTACCTTTAGTAGGTAAGTCCGGTACGACAAATTTTGATGAAGATCAACTTGATAAATTTGGATTTAGCAGTAAAGATGCACCAGATTCTTGGTTTGTTGGGTACACGTCCAACTACACCCTCTCGGTATGGGTCGGCTATGATGATAAAACAGGCTACTTAACCCCTGAGGAAAGAAGAGAGATTACTCAAAAGGGAATATTCAAAAATATAATGAGCCATGTTTCAGAAGGTGTAGAGACAGCCGATTTTAAAAAGCCTGCGTCCGTTGTCGAATCTCCCGTTGAAATTGGAACAAACCCTGCGAAGCTACCGAGTGATCACACTCCGAGCGATAAGATCACGTACGAATTATTCGTTAAAGGAACGCAGCCTACATCAACATCTTCTTTATACGATAAGCTTGACGCTCCTGAAAATCTAGAAATAAAGGAGAAGAAAGATAACACAATCGAATTAAAATGGAAATATGGTAAGTCAAAGAAGGATATTGAGTTTATCATCTTAAGCTCAATGGATGGTGGTCCATTAACGGAAATAGCCAAAACGACTAAGAAGTCAGTAACCATCGATAATCTTCAACCAGGTAGTCAATATCAATTCCAAGTATTAGCTGTTTCAGATCTACAAGAAAGTGAACCTGCTTCGATTTCATATGAGCTACCAGGTGTAGAAGAGGAACCTATTGAAGACCCGCTTGACGATTTACTTGATGACTTGCTTGATGGAGATACTGATACCGATGAAGGAACGGAGAATGATGGCACGGAAGGAGAAGGTGGTAGCCCTGATGATGAGACAGGCAATCCAGACTCAGAAACGGGAGATACTACTGAGGAACCTTTAGATGATAATCTTCTAGATCCTAATGATGGTAACATCACTTCTCCTTAAATGCTATTAAGGAAATATTGCTTCATTTAAAATAAAATATAAAAGAAGCTGTCCAAAAAGTCAGGAACACAGAACTTTTTGGACAGCTTTTTATTACCCTGTTTCGTTTTACCAATGTCGGGTTAGTGATTCCTCCTTCGCCTATCCAAATGTACCTCATCTATCCTTACTCCCCCCTAATAGTAAATCAATTGATAGAACTCACAACCACTCTATCGTCTAGGAGAAGTTCATCAGACAAATTTTCCAAAACTCCGCATCCCACTTATATTCAAACTATGCAATCATCAAGGCTCAACTGACCTCGGATCATCCAGAATTCATTACGGTTCTACTAATTGTTACACGAGATACAAATAAAAAAATCGGAGGGAAAAATTCCACCGATTTTTTATTCATAAACTATTAGAAAGTACCTTCATATAAAAGGTCGCATTTATCTTTTTTCTATTACAAAATGCTTTACTGCATGTTTATACTGCTCTTTTATTAACTCACCAAGTTGAATAAAAGAATGGTATGATGTAGGTCTTAATAAAATAAACTCTACTCTTTCACAAAGATTAAATGCTTTTATTTCTAACGATTCCATATGCTTTTGCCAATTATCTAGTATAACAGGCGTTTTATTACTCCAAAAAACAAGCATAAACAAGAATGAAATCCCTTTTTTCATATGATTATCCAAAACTTTTTCACCTTGCTTAATTTGATTGGAAATTGTTTCTTGAAGCGTACTCCAGTCGTCTACCATTTCTTTTAAGTAAGGCTTTGGATCTTGCCACGGAAAAGAATCTTCGTACTTTTCCCCTGAATAATACACTAATTCATAATAAAAATAATGAGGAGAGGCAAGGTGTGAAAGGTCTTCTTCTCGTAGAAAAACATGGGTGTTTTGACTGTAAAATACAGGGTGAACTAATTCGTTGGGAATGATTATATCCATGTTTACGTACGTTTATTTTTCATTCTTTTTTTTCCTTCACGACATAAGGTAAGTAACGGACAAACTTCACATTGTGGTTTTTGAGCCTTACAGTGGTAACGTCCAAAGAATATTAAACGATGGTGTGTTTCAGACCATTCTTCCTTTGGTATTTTCTTCATTAGCGTTTTCTCAACTTCTAGAACCGAATCCTTCCATCGACAAATCCCCAATCGTTTACTCACTCTTTCAACATGAGTATCTACTGCTAATGCAGGAATACCAAAAGCAACTGATTGAACTACATTGGCAGTCTTCCTACCTACCCCCGCTAATGAAACTAACTCTTCTCTCGTTCTCGGAACTTCTCCATTGAAATCTTCAAGCAGCTGGCGACATAATGTTTGAATGTTTTTCGCTTTGTTACGATAAAGCCCTATTGATCGTATATCCATTTGGAGTTCTTCGAGTGATACTGCAAGATAGTCTTGCGGTGTTTTATATTTTTCAAACAAGCTTTTGGTTACTTTATTAACTAATGCGTCTGTGCATTGAGCTGAAAGTGCCACAGCGATAACTAGTTCAAAGGGATTGTCATGAACCAATTCGCAATGTGCATTTGGATACATCTGCTTCATTTCTTCGAAGCAAAAGCTGATTTGTTTCTTATTTAACATAATTCCTCCACCCAATCATTACTGCTCCAGCCAATTATAAAATGGAACGTTATTATTTCGAGACGAATTCATTTTTTCTGGTTTAATCTGTTTTTGACGAAATTGTTCACTATGAGATCTAGCTTGCTCAATCGTTTTCACGCCTTTTTTCTTCCATTCAAAAAGGATCCGATCAATATAGCGGAAATTTAGTTTTCCGGATATTACGGCTTCTTTTAATGCCTCCTTAATGATCATTGTGTTTTGCTCATCCTGGTCAATCCACATAGATAACGTTTCAACTTCAATTGGCGACAAAGCTCGTCCAAATTCTTGTTCAAAGGCTTTGTATAAATCTCCCTCATCTAATATAGTTTGTTGAACAGTTAATGAATTATTTTCTTGTTCCATTTTGTTTATCAAGGTCTCCCAAAGTGGCTGTAATGAATATTGTTCGTAACGAATACCGTCTTTGGATGTTTCCTCTTGAATAGCAAGCAGGTTTTTTTGTAACAACCGACGAAGAATGGCCACGCTTGACTCAGATGAGATAGTCATTTTTTCTGCTAATTGTTCTGGAGTTGGAAACTTAATGCCTTTTTGTTGAAAGGCCATTATTTGCATAAGTAATACTAGTTCAGTTTCAGAAAGGCTTAATTTTGAATAATGTGAAAGAAGCATTTGCGGAAGTTGTATGCTCCCCTCTTCAAGCCAAGTAAGGAACAACTGTTTATATTCCATATCATACACCTCATGTTTTAGTATACCACGGTAACATTTCAATGGGGTGCAAAATGTATTTTCCCCTTTGAATAAAAAAAATCAGCATTTGCTGAAAATATGAGAGGCCACGTACATTTTAAGTGTACGTGGCCTTCGTATATTTCATGTATAACAATACAAGGAAATATTAAGGATATATACGATTTAACAGACGTGGGAATGGAATCGTTTCTCGAACATGTTCAACGCCACTTAACCATGCAACGGTTCTTTCTAGCCCTAAACCGAAACCTGAGTGTGGGACAGAACCATATTCACGTAGTTCTAAATACCATTTGTAAGCATCTGTTTCTAAACCATGCTCTTTCACACGTTCTTTTATGAGGTTAACATCATGAACACGTTCAGATCCACCAATGATCTCCCCATAGCCTTCTGGTGCAATTAAATCTGCACACAATACAACCTCTTCCCGGTCAGGGTCTGGCTGCATATAAAAAGGTTTTAGGCTTGTTGGATAATGAGTGATAAACACAGGCATATCGTAATTTTCTGCTATAGCTGTTTCGTGTGGAGCCCCAAAATCATCTCCCCATGTTATATCATCAAAACCTTTTTCATGTAAAAATTTAATAGCATCATCATATGAAATACGAGGAAATGGCGCTTTAATTTTTTCAAGCTTTGACGTGTCTCTGCCAAGTCGTTCTAATTCTAATTGGCAATTCTCTAGAACGGATTGAACGATATAAGAAACATACTCTTCCTGAACCTTTAAGTTATCTTCAAATTGATAAAATGCCATTTCCGGCTCAATCATCCAAAATTCAATTAGATGACGACGAGTTTTTGATTTTTCAGCGCGGAAGGTCGGCCCAAAAGAAAACACCTTTCCTAAAGCCATCGCTGCTGCTTCCATGTATAACTGTCCGCTTTGAGATAAGAACGCATCTTCATCAAAGTACTTTGTGTGGAAAAGTTCTGTTGTTCCTTCTGGAGAACTACCCGTTAAAATTGGTGGATCTACCTTTACGAAACCTTCTTTATTAAAAAATTCATATGTTGCACGAATGATTTCATTACGAATTTTCATAACCGCATGCTGACGTCTTGAGCGTAACCAAAGATGACGATGATCCATTAGAAATTCAGTTCCATGTTCTTTTGGCGTAATCGGGTAATCAATCGCTTCATGAATTACTTCAATTCCTGTCACTTGTAGTTCGTACCCGAAAGGAGAACGAGAATCCTCCTGTACAACACCTTTTACATATAAAGATGTTTCCTGTGTTAAAGATTTTGCTTGCTTAAATATTGCTTCTTCTACTTCACTTTTCACAACAACACCTTGAATGAAGCCTGTTCCATCACGTAACTGTAAAAAAGCAATTTTTCCACTAGAACGTTTATTAGCAAGCCAGGCACCAATGGTCACTTCTTGTCCCAAATATTTATTTACTTCACTTATCGTTGTTTTCAAATTAAATCCCTCCAAAACCAATACACACTTATATGTAATTATGGCTATTATACATTCGATTTTCTAATTATACAATCCGGCTGATAAGCTATCAATACTCTATTCATAGTTTCTCCGACAGATCCACATTTTCATGAATTTAATTATTTTGCCATTTTTTCATGAACAAAGGCATCCATTCGACGAATAGCCTCTTCTAATAAGTCTAAGGAAGTAGCATAGGAAAGACGTATATTATCTTCTGATCCAAAGCCCGATCCAGGAATAACGGCAACCTTTGCTTCTACTAATAGTGCTTTAGTAAAATCATCAACATTTACAAATCCAGTTAGTGTTGCCGCTTCTTTCACATTAGGGAACAGATAAAAAGCTCCCTGTGGCTTTTCACATGTAACTCCTGGAATTGAAGTTAATTTACTAAAGATGTTCAATAATCGATGTTCAAACGACTGTCTCATTATTTCTACTGGCTCTTGTGTACCATTGTATGCTGCAATACTGCCAAATTGAGACGGTGTCGTTGGGTTTGAAGTGGAATGGCTAGCTAAGTTTGTCATTGCTTTAATTAATTTCTCATTACCAACAGCATAGCCGATTCTCCATCCTGTCATCGAATGTGACTTGGAGACACCATTAATAATAATGGTTTGTTCCTTTAACTCATTTGAAAGTTGCGCAATAGAAGTATGAGTTGCACCATTGTAGACTAATTTTTCATAAATTTCGTCAGATACAATGAGAATATTATGCTCTAAACAAACCTCTCCCAATGCCTGTAACTCTTCTGATGTATATATCATACCAGTCGGATTGCTCGGTGAGTTGATAATTAATGCCTTTGTTTTTTCACTAATCGCTTTTCGAAGTTGCTCAGGGGTAACTTTGAATGAATTCTCCTCTTTTCCTTCAACCGATACTGGCACCCCTCCAGCTAATTTCACCTGTTCAGGGTAACTTACCCAATATGGCGTAGGAACAATAACCTCGTCCCCTTCGTTTAGCAATACTTGAAATAACGTATATAATGCATGCTTAGCTCCACTCGTAACAATCACATTGGCAGGTTGATACTCTAATTCTTGGTCCTTTTTTAATTTTGCTACAATCGCCATTTTTAGTTCATTTAATCCACTAGAAGGAGTATATTTCGTTTGACCTTCCGTCATCGATTGATACGCAGCTTGTATAATATGCTCAGGCGTATTAAAATCTGGCTCTCCTGCACCCAAACCAATCACATCAATTCCTTGAGCCTTCATCTCCTTTGCCTTAGCCGTTATGGCTAGCGTCGTTGAAGGTGTTAATGCACTAACTCTATCTGCAAGCTCCCATTTCATTGTTTCGTTCTCCTCTCAAGTTTAAATATTTTCAATTGTTCTCGACCATTCACCAGTTTCGAAATATATATAATAATAATTCAAATCATCTTCTTCATCGAGATAAGCAAGTTCCCAAATAGGTCGACCTTTTTCTAAACCGAGCCCAATTGAAAGAAGTTCCTTTACATTCTTGTCATTGGCCAGTATATTATAGGCCTCTTTTTCCGTAGTACCATTTGCCCAATTTTGAATAATAATTTCTTTATTTTTATCCTCTGGAACAAACGCAATAAGCTTTTCATTTTGTTTGTTTTCTCCCACCACAGAAATATAGCTTTGTGTTCCATGGTAGATGTAGGTCTCTAATACAGTGTCTATTTCTGTTTTTTCTAATGCAGATTGAATTGCATAGTCTTTTGCTTTTTCAAAGGGTTCACGAGCATTTATATAAAGCATGATCATGACACCCAATAAGGAAATAACAAAAAATAATAAACCAATCATTCGTTTTTTCATTATGTACCAACCGCCTACTCTATGTACGATAAATTGTAAATATCGCCTTATCTTGGTCTTTTTGATCCAACGCCAACCCAAACATTAAGTCTCTCTCCTTTAATGTTCGATTTAATACATCGACAACTTTATATAAATCAGGGGAATGTTGAATTTTAACAGTTGAAATCATTTCAATTTTACTTTCCATTATTATGCCTCCTACATACCAAACAAATATTGTAACTCATACCGTGTACACTTTCGGTCAAAATAAGAGTACAGTATTCCTAATCATCATTATAACAGCTATAGAAGATGATTTTGCAAAAAATATGACTAACATTATTCTAATTCACACACACCATTCAGCAAGCCCTTCTCAGGGCTTGCTTCTTTAGTGTTTAAGGAGAAATAAATTCCTTTTTAGGAAACGTAAGCACCTCATAATTATCTTTATCGAACTTAATAGAAATTAAGCCATTTTGCTTCGTATAATACACATCCACCCATGTTTCATAAAAAACTTCTAATAAATCCTCATTTTTCTTTGATTCTCCATTGTTCCCAATGATGGCTGTTTGAGGATCGAGGTGATGAATAAATTTTTCTGAAACAAAATACTCTTTAGACCAGATCGGTAACTTGATAATGCTAATGTTATTAAGCTCTTGAGAAAGGTGCTCTGTTTCAATTTGATGATTAATGTTTTCTATCCAGAAAAGCTCATTATTGTGAAGTGATATCGTGAAATTAACCCCGTTCCCATCATATTTAACGTCCAATGCAATTCCTTCAGCAAGCTCTAACTTTTCTCCTTTTACTAAAGAAGTTTGAACAGGGAAGAATTTATTCATATCAATCGCTAATGGGGTTAACAGGATTAACTGTTTAATATCATACTTTGTTTGCAATCGTTGAAGCATTCTAGCATCTATCATTGCTGTCAAAATAATCCCATCAACTTGTTTGATCTGAAATTGTTGTAGAAACTGATTAATTTCTTTTTCATTCTTTGTTGTGCCAGCATTAATCAAAAAAACTCTATTATTTGGCAAATGTATGATAGCACTTTCACCGTTTTCAATTGGTAAAAAAGAAAAGACAACTTCATTCTCCTGAACATTGAAGTCAATTGTCGTTTTTTCTGCAAAAACGATACTCTGTGAAAATAATAAAAGAAAACTGATTACCAATACAAACCTAGTCATTAATTCCCCATCCTTCAACGCTTTTCTATCTTTAGCGTGTGTTAAACAGAAAAATCTATGAAGGGAACTTTAAAAAAAGCAAAGACTATAACCAATTCTCAATAACATCTATCATACCTTCGAGAGGCTCTTGTCGTACAGGTATATCAGGAATAGACTTTAAAAAGGCATTACCATAACGAGTCGTATGAATTCGACGGTCAAATACAATAATAACTCCCCTATCTGAACTTCTCCGCAACAACCTCCCTACACCTTGCTTAAATCTGATTACGGCTTCAGGTAATGAATACGAGTAAAAAGGATTTTTTCCTAGCTGCTGTAATTTTTGACTCTTCACTTTATTAATGGGTTCTTCTGGAGAAGAAAACGGTAGCCTAACCAAAACTAAACATGATAAATCATCTCCAGGTATGTCGACACCTTCCCAGAAGCTATTTGTCCCAAAAAGAATTGCCTTTTCAAATCGTTGGAAGTTTTTCGTTAACCTTTGCCTGCTTCCTCCTGTAATCCCTTGAGCCATCAATATGTAATCCTCTAATAAACCACTCTCTTTCATTAAATCATAGGTCATTTTGAGCATTTCATAGGAGGTAAATAAAATTAACATCCTTCCTTTTGTCGCTTCCGCAATTGGAATTAAGTGACTGGCAATCGCTTCTGAATATTCTTCTAACGAGACGGATTGTATATCTGGAATATCTGTAGGAACCAATAATTTTGACTTCTCTTTGAACGCAAATGGAGATAGAAATTGAAACGAAGTAACATTATTCTTCAACCCGATTGCATCTTGAAAATATGAAAAAGATCCCTCCACAGTTAAGGTTGCTGAAGTCAAAATAATGCTTTGTTTACGCTTGTATAAGAGTTCTTCTAATAGCTTTCCTACTGAAATGGGTTGGGTTGTTAATTCAAGGCTATTCGGTATCGAACGAATATCTCCTTCAAGCCATACAACCTCTTCCTCTTCCTCTTGTAAAATCATTTGATTTAGAGAGGTAGAAAGCTCCTCCCATTCCTTTATGAACAAATGACATTCTTGCAAGAATACTTTTTCTCGGTGAGTCAAGGTAGGATAATACTTCATTACGTGCTCAACAACTTTTCTTAAACTTTCTTCAACCTCCCTTACACTGCTATAAACTCTTTCAGCTGAATATAGAAGGGGTTTCTTCCATTTTTGACCACTAGAATTATGGAATGAAATTTTCTTTTTATGTGAAGCATGGGTCATTTTCATCGGACGAAGCACTTCGCCTAGCAATTGAAAAAACTCATATAGTTCTTCAAATGAATTTCCAATGAGTGAATCCACTTCAAAAGGATGATAAGGAATTGATAGCGCATGTCGATGAATTAATTGATCAAGTTTATAAAAAAGCTGTTTTTGTTCTAACGTTCCTAACTGCCCCATTAAGAAACGGGCTGACAGAAAGTCCAGCGACCTCCCTAAATACCTTCTTGCAACCCCTTCTAGGTGGTGTGCTTCATCAATGATAAGGTAATCATATTCTGGTAAAGTGGTCCCTCCTGTTTTAACATCTGTAAGGAGCATACTATGATTTGTAATGACAATATTAGCAGCAGACGCTTGTCTCTTAGCACGAGTGTAAAAATCCCACTCAATCCACGGATTTTTATGATTTGATATCAAATCGCCATCATGCTTCAGCCTGTTCCAAAATAATTTCCCACCACTTGATAAATTTAGTTCATCAACATCTCCTGCTTCAGTATCCAACAGCCAAACTAAGATTTGCATTTTTGTCATAACCGTATCGTATTGCTTATCTTCTTCTTTTAATAACTGCTCAAATTTATACAAGTTTAAATAATGACTTTTTCCCTTTAATAAACTAACCATTATCGAAAATGGCAGCAGCTTTTTGAGAGTGGGAATTTCTTTTTCTAATAACTGTCCTTGCAGTTGAATTGTATGAGTACTAACTACCACGGTTTTATTTGATTGATAGGAGTGGTAGGCTGCGGGGAGTAAATAGGCAATGGATTTTCCTATGCCTGTTCCAGCTTCAATCATACAATGCTGACCATTTTTAAAACTATCATATATATTGTCCATCATTTCCAATTGGCTTGTTCTTTTTTCAAACGTATCCATTTGCTTCAGCGTTTGGAGCTTTTTCTTCTCTGTGTATGGATAGTGAATGCATTCCTTCGCTTCTACTTTAGATGATTGTTCATTCTTCCCTATAACTAACCCTCTATAAGACTCAAGCGAAACAGGCAATTCTTCAACATATTTTTCTTTTTGCTGAACAAAATAATCGAATAAAAGGTCGAGATCGCTTCTTAAATCCTTTGCTAGTTCAGATAACTTTTTTAATGTCATTAAAGGAAGTTTTTGAATTTTGTCCATAAACATTAATAATAATTCAGCTGTAACCATTGCATCACTATCAGCCTGATGAGGACGATCATGCTGAAAGGAGAATTGCTCGGATAAATCTGAAAGTTTATAGCTATCTGCTGTTGGTAATATAATTTTCGCTAACTCTACCGTATCTATCGTCGGACCCGAAAACGGATTAACTTCTGATTCCATAAGTTCTGACTGAAGAAACGTTAAGTCAAACTGTACATTGTGGGCAACAAAAATGGCTCCTTCTACTAGTTTCTCTATCTTTGGTGCAATATCTTTAAAAAGAGGGGCACCTTTCACTATAGAATGGTTGATCCCCGTAAGTTCTTCGATAAAAACAGGGATGGGTTGTTGAGGATTAAGAAATGACGTAAATTGATCCACTATCTTTCCATTTTCGATGATTACGGCAGATAATTGAATAATTTTATCACCTTTTTTTGGGGCATTGCCCGTCGTTTCTAAATCCATTACTACCATTCGCTGCAAGTTCATTACAATCACTACCTTTAATTTCTCTCTCAATAAAATCTTGTTACGTTCTATGTAGAACAGGTACGATGTTAGTGTACCATATATTAAGGCAATTTGACCCTCTATTCTAAAAGCAATATGCCGTATTATTCGGCTTTTACATCTTCATAAGAAAATACGAGTATAATTGCCACCCATTAAATGGTTTTCTTAATTAAGTAAATAAAATCAATGGTTAGGAATTATTATTAACAAATTACAGGATTTCACATACATACTATTAGTTGCGGAGATTTCATTTTCTAAAGGGCCATAATAGATGATAAATCAGATTATAAAAAGAACTTCCCTTTACTCATTTAACGTAATAACGAGATAATCTAAAAATGTTTACATTCAGAACAAAACGTACTCACCCGAAATTAAGAGATAGCTTGAGTCTAAAGGAAAAACATTGCTTCGTACTTATAGTTAAGATTTAATCACCTGGCCCGTATAATCACCATTTTACGAAATCAGACTCTTTACCCTACAAAAAAGGACTAACAGTAATTTGCTAGTCCTAACATAATTATAGTATGACAGTTGCTTCTGGTTCAGTGTTAATCATTTCCTTTATGTGATTCTTTTCATCCATGACAGCAACTTTTGGCTTGTGGGTAGCTACCTTATCTTCTGGTACGAGTGCATAAGAAATGATAATTACAATATCTCCTACTTGTACTAGACGTGCTGCTGCACCATTTAAACAAACGACGCCACTTCCTCTTTCACCAGCAATAATATAAGTTTCAAGTCTGGCTCCATTGTTATTATTCACAATTTGAACCTTTTCATTTGCAACCATACCAACAGCATCCAAAATATCTTGGTCAATGGTAATACTTCCAACGTAATTTAAGTTGGCTTCCGTAACCGTTGCTCGATGAATTTTTCCGTTCATCATCGTTTTAAACATGTATTTTCCCCCTAGTTGTCAAATTTCAATTATAATATTATCGATTAAACGAGCAGATTGAAACTGTACTGCTATAGCAATAATAATATTCCCTTGTAATACATTTACAGCTTCAAGGCTCGGGTATGAATAGACCTCAATATAATCTACTTCACCGCTTGTATGTTCATTTAAATAAGTTGAAATCATTTGCACAATAGCAAATGGGTCTCGCTCACCATTTTCTATTGCTTGGACCCCATATTGCAGGCTGCGATATAATTGTGGAGCCTCTTGCTTTTCACTATTAGTCAAATAAACATTCCTTGAACTTTTTGCAAGCCCATTCTCCTCCCGTACAGTAGGTACTGAGATAATTTGTAATGGGAAGTTTAAATCCTTGACTAAAGCTTCGACTACTGCAACTTGCTGCGCATCTTTTTGACCAAAGTAGGCTGCATCAGGTTGAACTAAATGAAACAACTTCGTCAAGACCGTTACGACACCATCAAAATGCCCTTCTCGCTTTTTACCACATAAGACATCTACCCTAGATATGGCTTTCATTTTAATTGAAGGAGAGTGTGGATACATCTCCTTCAATGTGGGAGCAAATAATACATCTACTCCACTTTCAAGTGCCAGTTGCTCATCTCTATGGATATCTCTAGGGTAACGTTCAAAATCTTCGTTTGGACCAAATTGTAGCGGATTTACAAAAATACTCAATACGACTATATCGTGGTTTTCACGTGCCTTTTTTATTAAAGATAGGTGTCCTTCATGGAGGAAACCCATCGTTGGAACAAAACCGATTGATTTATTTTCATGTTTCAATTCAATTATACTCTTTTTTAGCTGTTCAATTGTTTCTAACTTCTTCATTCTCTCTCTCCACCGTATAATGCTGTTAATTCATCCTCTTTCATCGTAAAGGAATGCTGTTCTTCAGGAAATTCATTACTCTTTACTTCATGAACAAATTGTTCGAGGCTACTTAATATAATTTCATTAACATCCCCGTATTTTTTAACAAATTTCGGTATACGGTCCACACCATAGGTGACCATATCATGGTATACAAGTACTTGCCCATCTACAACAGATCCTGCACCGATACCGATGGTAGGAATAGATAGTTCTTCTGATACTCTCTTCGCTAACTGATGGGGAACACACTCTAGTACTAAGGCGAACGCACCAGCTTCTTGGCAACGCTTCGCATCTTCCATCAGCCTTTTCGCTGTATCTGCTGTCTTGCCTTGAACTTTATAACCTCCTAGGACACCTACCGATTGGGGGGTTAAACCTAAATGTGCCATGACAGGAATTCCAGCTTCTGTTAGCGCTTGAATCATGTCTACCACTTTACCAGCACCTTCCACTTTAACCGCTTCAGCTTGTCCTTGTTGAATAAGTTTCTGTGCAGCAAGTAGTGTCTTCTCACGAGAAAGATGGTAAGTCATAAAAGGCATATCAGTAACAGTAAATGTATTAGGCGCACCCCTTTTTACTGCTTTTGAATGGTGAATCATATCCTCCAATGTTACAGGTACTGTAGAATCATAGCCTAGCACTACCATTCCTACTGAATCTCCGACTAAAATGAGATCAACTCCCGCTTTCTCAGCTAACTTAGCTGATGGATAATCATAGGCTGTAACCATGGAGATTTTTTCTTCATTTTCCTTCATTTTCAAAAAACTTGTTGTTTGTTTCATGCTTTCTTCCTCCTTTGTTAGAGGAGACGAAACGAAATAAAAGGTCCTCCTATAGACAGAAGGACCCTATGTTTACAGTTCATGTTTCGACCCTCTGTCCCAGTCCTAAATCGGATCAAGGCAGAATTATAATGATTAAGTATTTCATTCATTCGGTGCAGTTCAATTAAGATACCGCCCAACAGCATTATAACAAAAATATACAAAAAAGAACATATTCTAAGATTGAATTTGAATATCAGCAGAGTAGATTTCGCGAATTTTCCCATCCTCTTCTTTGACTAATAATATTCCCTCATCCGTAATTCCTAACGCTTTTCCGTATATTGTTTCATTTATTGTACGGGCAATAATGTCTTGCCCAAGGGATACTGCGTAACTTTCCCACAAAAGCTTAATTGGATAAAAACCTTCATCAATATAGACTTTGTAATATTTCTCCAATTTCAACAGTATCCGTTGTACAAGCATAGCCCTTGAAATCGTTTGACCTGATTCAAGGCTAATGGATGTGGCTATGTTTTCGAGATCATTTGGAATATCTTCTTTTTTCAGATTCACATTAATTCCAATTCCAATAATAACAGAATTAATTTTATCCGCTTCTGCGACAAGCTCTGTCAAAATACCCGTCACTTTCTTTCCCTTAATTAATAAATCATTTGGCCACTTTATTTCAGCATCTACTTCTGCAATCTCTCCAATCGCCTGAGCAACTGCAACAGCGGAAATCAACGTAAACTGCGGTGCCTTATGTGGAGGTAAATCGGGTCTTAAAATAATGCTCATCCAAACACCTGTATATTTTGGAGAATGCCATTTTCTTGTCATTCTTCCTCTTCCAGATGTTTGTTCTTCAGCAATAACGATTGTTCCTTCTGGAACAGCCTCTTGGGCTAAAATATGAGCAATTTTTTGAGTAGAATCAACCGATTGTTGATAATGAATATTTCGACCTAACATAGACGTTTCAAGTCCTATCAGTAATTCACTTTCTGAAACTTTATCAGGAGTTTGAATGATTCTATACCCCTTCTTTCTAACTGCTTCTAATTGATATCCTTCTTTACGCAATTCCTCTATATGCTTCCAAACAGCAGTCCTAGAGCAGCCCGTTTGATTAGCAAGTTCTTGGCCTGATAAAAATTTCCCTTCACCTTTGGCAAAAGCTTCTAATATTTTCTTTCTTATAGGCGATTGCATTGTTGGATCCACTTCCTTATAGCCAATTGCTCATTGACGATTTTTTCTTCCACCACATTCTTTTCAATATCTGCTAGCAGTTCTTTTACCCATGGTCCGCCTGCCCTGCCACTCCAAGTAAGTAAATCTGAACCATTTACCGACAATTCTTGGCGATCTTTTATAGGTAAATTTTCGTACCTTCTAGTCAATTCATGAACTTGATTCGGAATTTTATGTAGTGCTGCATATACCATTTCCACTTCTAACATCGTTTCAATACCAGCTCGGTAAATAGTGTAGTTATTCCAATCCTTTTGGTGCCTTTCTGCTAAACTAGATTGCGCTTTGAGTAAAAAATTGATTTTCTTGTTCGGCATTCTCCAGCTAGTTAGGAACATCTTGCTATTCATACTCGGGCACAAGGAAAGAAATAATAACCAGAATTGCATTTCACCATGAATGTAGGGTAAATAATCGATTAATTTTATCAGTGTTTTTTTCTTATCTTCCATCCCAGGAAGGTAGCGAAAAAGTCCTGTATCAACCATTATTTCTAGAGCATGCACTTTATTTTTGCCATTTATTAGCTTGCACATTTCAGCGTATATCCTCTCAACAGCAATATGTTTTAATAAAGAAGCATGCTCTTGTAGGGCCATTTTAGTCGATGGAGCTAATTCAAAACACAACTGACTAACAAACCTAACCGCTCTCATCATTCTAAGCGCATCTTCCTGAAATCGATCCTCGGCATTCCCTACTGTTTGAACCTGTCTTTTCATTAATGCTTTTTGACCATGGAAAGGGTCAATCAGATCTCCATTCTCATTCATTGCGATACTATTCATCGTAAAATCTCTTCGTTGCAAATCCTCTCTTAACGAACGAATAAACTGGACTTGATCTGGTCTTCTGAAATCATTGTATTCTGCTTCTGAGCGAAAAGTTGTTATTTCATAGGCTTCCCCTTGGAATTTTACTAAAATCGTTCCATGGTCTATTCCAATGTCAATTGTATTTTCAAAGATTTCTTTTGTTTCTATCGGTAAAGCGGAAGTCGCTATGTCTACATCGTGGATATCTCTTTTTAATAAATAATCACGAACAGAACCACCGACAAAATAAGCCTCAAAGCCAGCAGCTTTCATTCTATGTAGGACCGGAACAGCCTTTGAAAAAGGATGTGGTAAAGACATCGTTTTCCTCCTTATTCCATTAAATCTCGATAAATCGATTCATATTGGTTTACGATTTTCTCTGAATGAAAACGCCGATTCACAGAACTTAACGCGTTTTCAGACATTCTTTTGAGCACGTCTCGATTACCGAGTATATAGCTAGCCTTTCTACTCATTTCATCGATATCACCTAAAGTGCAAATAAACCCATTTTCACCATCTTCAATAACTTCCGGAATGCCCCCTATATCCGTCCCAATACAAGGTACCCCACAAGCCATTGCTTCAAGGGCAACTAATCCAAAGCTTTCCTTTTCAGAAAGTAGGAGAAGTAAATCACTCATGGAATAGAGCGTCTCTACCTTTTCTTGCTTACCAAGAAATAGCACAGAATCATTTAGCCCAAGTTCTTGGACTAACTGACATATCACACTTATTTCCGGCCCATCTCCAACAAGTAGTAATTTACTCTTAATGGATTTAGATACTTTGTGGAATACTTTCACAACATCTTGCACTCGTTTCACTTTACGAAAATTAGATACATGAATTAGAACTTTTTCATCTACGGAAATGCCATATTCTTCTCTTAAATGATGAACATCAACCTTTTGATAGACCCTCTCATCAATAAAATTATAAACGGTATGAATTTCCTTTTTTGGTTGAATTAAATCGTAAGTCTGTTGTACTAATGAGTTGGATACTGCAGTAACATAATCAGATTTCTCAATTCCAAAGCGGATACTATTCTTTAAAGAGTGATCATATCCTAATACAGTAATATCAGTACCGTGGAGAGTAGTAACGATTTTAATATTTGAATCAGCCATCTGCTTTCCTAATATCGCACAGACGGCGTGGGGTACAGCATAGTGAACATGTAGTATATCTAAATTTTCTCTTTTAATTACTTCAGACATTTTATTGGCCAAAGCAATATCATAAGGGGGATACTGAAAAACGGAATAAGCATTAATTTCAACTTGATGAAAATATACATTTCGATACACTTTGTTTAATCGAAATGGCATCGCCGAAGTAATAAAATGAATTTCATGTCCCTTTTCTGCAAGTAACTTTCCAAGCTCTGTTGCTACCACACCAGATCCCCCGACACTTGGATAACAAGTAATTCCTATCTTTAACTTTTTCATTCTTCCTCTCCTAAAAAGTCTCTCTCAAGTACAATCGGCGTTTCAGTTTTAAATCCTTCAGCATAGACGGCATTCACTTCTTTACCGAATAGTCGTTCTCTTGCTTGGATAACCTCTATGTAACCGTTCGTTAAAGGTGTTTCAATCCCTTTATCCCCTTTTGTAAATTGACTTTGATAGGCCTCAAGCGAACGTATTTTCGTCTCCATATAATCATCAATTGTCACCATAAAATCAGGTTTATGAAAGCCGTTAATCATATAATAATAAAGCGCTTTTGGACGATGAGCCTCCAGTGATTCTTTCGATTTATACTTATGTATGCCAGAAGAGAACACAGCTTCTCGGATTAACTTAGAAGCATTACCGTGATCCGGATGGCGGTCTATGCTATACGGAGCAAACACAAGTTGGGGCTTAAATTTTCTGATAACATCAACAATTTTTTGGATATTGACCTCATTCATATATAGCCCACGATCAGGCAAATCTAAAGTCACTCGTCTATTAATCCCTAAAATGTTACCCGCCCTATTGGCCTCATCTTTACGTAAAGCAATCGATCCGTTTGAAGATAAATCAGCTTGAGTGAGATCACAAATGACGATATTTTTTCCTTTGGCAGCCATTTTTGCAAGCGTACCACCCATTCCAATTTCCACATCGTCTGCATGAGCTCCAATAGCTAATATATCGACTTTATTCATTGTTGTCATCTTCTTTCTCCTTTATTACATTCCTCCATTTTAAATCTCCTCTTTCTAGACTTTTTATAAGCAATTCAGCCGTTCCCATATTAGTACCAAGAGGGACAGAGTAAACGTCACATAAACGAAGAAGTGCAGACACGTCAGGTTCGTGTGGTTGCGCAGTTAAAGGATCTCTAAAAAATAATACTAAGTCCATTTCATTCTTCGCAATCATTGAACCTATTTCTTGATCGCCTCCTAATGGACCAGACTTAAAACGATGTACAGGTAAGTTTGTTGCTTTCATGATTTTTAAACCTGTTGTTCCAGTTGCAAACAGTTGATGCTGCTGAAACACATGAGTATAGGCTGTAACAAATTCAATTAAATCGTCTTTCTTATTGTCATGCGCAATTAATGCAATGTTCATAATGCCACTCCTAATCTAATAAATTCTCTAAACCGTAAACGAGCGTTTCGAGTTTTAACACAGATTCTACTGAAAATTTCACGCCACTCATAAAGGACTCTCGGTGGAACGAATCATGTTTTAATGTTAATAATTGACCTGTCGAGCCAAACATTACCTGTTGATGGGCTACCATTCCAGGAAGGCGAACACTATGGACGCGTAGACCATCCACTTCAGCTCCTCTTGAGCCAGGTAATATTTCTTTTTCATCTTCGTGCCCCTGTTTTTTACTTTTTCGAACATCACTAATCATCTCGATTGTTTTAATCGCTGTACCTGAAGGAGCATCAAGCTTTTGGTCATGGTGCATTTCAATTATTTCAACATCATCAAAATATTTAGCCGCCATTTTTGAAAATTTCATCATTAATACAGCCCCAAGAGCAAAATTAGGTGCTATAATGCAGCCTGTTTTTCTCGCTTCAGATAGCTCCTTAATTTCAATTAATTGTTCTTGAGAAAATCCGGTCGTTCCTACTACTGGACAAACCCCGTACTCTAATGCCATTTTCGTATGGGTATACCCTACTTCAGGAACAGTTAAATCAATGAGGACATCTGCTTCAACACTTTGCAAACAAGTCCCAAGGTCAGAATAAACAGGTGCTGTTTCATGACTATCCATAATATCTCTTAACTGCTTTCCGTCATGCTTTCGATCTAATACAGCAGAAAGTTGGAAGTTCGCTTCCTTCTCAACCAATTTAACTGCCTCTCTTCCCATTTTCCCTCGAGGTCCAGCGATGATTACTTTTATACTCATTTCTCTTCTTCCTTTCTTGTCCATCGGTCCTTATCACGTGTGTTAAATTTATTCATAACCCGATCATGTGCTTCTTGAAGATCAATTTTTTGAGAATTTGCAAAGCAAATAAGGACAAATAACAAATCTCCTAATTCTTCTTCAATTGTTTTTTCTTCTTCTGACTTCTTTTTAGGTTTTTCACCATAATAATGATTAACTTCTCTAGCTAATTCTCCTAACTCTTCCGTTAGTCTTGCTAGCATCGCTAATGGACTAAAATAACCCTCTTTAAACTGTGAAATATATTGATCCACTTCTAGCTGAATGTCATTTATCGTTTTTCTACTATTCAATTCAGTAACCTCCTTCACCTATCCATTCATCCATGTTAGCTAAAAGGATTGTTTTTGACAAATGATAATGATTGAATTATTGAAAGTGATTGCTTGTTGAGAATACTTCCTTTATAATGTGTCTGTTATTCAAATAGTTTGACATAAAGGAGGAAAACGTATGCTATTTGGACTTCGAATAAAAAATATTCTCTATATATTATTAGGGTCCGCTATTTTCAGCTTTGGAATCGTCCATTTTAATATGCAAAATAATCTAGCAGAAGGCGGATTTACTGGTATCACGCTCTTATTATATTTTACACTACAACTTAACCCTTCTTATACGAATTTACTTTTGAACATTCCTTTATTTTTAATCGGGTGGAAATTTCTCGGAAAAAACGCCTTCCTTTATACAATTATTGGAACCGTTGGTGTTTCTATTTTCTTAGAAATATTCCAGCGCAATGAAATTATCATCGGACTTGATGGTGACTTATTTCTTGCTGCCCTCTTCGCCGGAATTTTTATTGGAATTGGACTTGGCATTATCTTTCGCTTCGGTGGCACTACAGGAGGGGTCGACATTATTGCGAGACTGGCCCATAAATATGTAGGCTGGAGTATGGGAAAGACTATGTTTTTATTTGATGCAGTGGTCATTACCGTTTCTCTCATTGCCTATTTAGAAGCTCGAGAAGCGATGTACACACTCGTAGCAGTATTTGTTGGTGCAAGAGTCATTGATTTTATGCAAGAAGGAGCATATGCTGCCAGAGGAGCGATGATCATTTCCGATCATCACAATGAAATATCAGCAAAGATTTTAGAAAAAATGGATCGTGGTGTAACCGTTCTTAAAGGACACGGTTCATTTACAAAAGTTGATCGCGAAGTCCTTTATTGTGTCGTTGGGAAAAATGAAATTGTTCGACTGAAAAACATTATTACATCTGTCGACCCCCATGCATTCGTATCAGTCACCGTTGTACATGATGTGCTTGGTGAGGGCTTTACGCTTGACCAAAACAAAAATCCGATAGAACAATAAAGGAAGAGACAAGTAAAACAAAGCCCCTGTCAAAGAAGAATCTATTGTATGGAACATGTGACATCTAAGTACAGGAGTCAGCTTTTACTCTTCTTTTATATCATCGTAGTCTACTTATCTCGTGTCTTCCTTATGCTATTAAGTACACCTATGATCAAAGTGGCTAGAGATGATTAACCATTTCAATTCTCTTCGAATGAATTTCAACATTTTTTATGATGCACATATGGATAAGCTAAAAATCCTCCTACTATTTAAAAGTAGGAGGATTTTCTGTAGGAGACAAGAGTTATCCCTTTATTGATTCAAACGCTGACCATAGGATGGGATCACAGACACAAGTTATGAATTTAGTCTAGTAAGTTAAAAATATCCGTTCTATCATAACGGTTTGCCAAAAAAATTGAATGGGAAGATTCTTGTCACCACTTGCTATAAGCTATGCTAACTTTTACATACTAACGATTCTTTTATACTTCTTTAACCTACTATGCTGCTAATACTTTTATAAAGAATTAGGAAGCAGATGATAATTGATTCGTTTTACTGATTGAGAAGAGCTTCCGCATAGGCTTTGACTCCCTCCCAATCTTGTTTAGCTGTGTTTATATCAGGAATAACAAATACCGACAAGTTCACATCGACATCATTAACATGGTCCATTAAGACGGCCATCTTGCTACTCATTGTTGACCATTGATTTGACATATCTGTTAGCGAGCTAATAACGTTATCAATTGTTGATGAGAAATTCCCCACTTGTTTGTTTAAGGTCTTTAGCACTTCTATTTCAGCTTTCACATCGGAAAGGATAGCTTGTTTGTCTTTTAATCTAGCTTGTTTTTCTCTAAGATTTTTTTCGGCAATGATAATAGCTGGTATGCCAAAGATGCCCCCTATTGCACCGATTGCAATAATAATTTTATCTTCTTCAATCCCTTTTTTTAAGGAACTTATCTCTTTTTCTAAGCTTGAAATATAAGATTGTTCCCCCTCTAACTGGGCAATCAGTTCATCAGAGTCATTTTGGAAAGCACGAACATCCTTTGAAAGGTCACTTCTGTATGTCTGGAATGTTGAAATAATTGTATTTACCTTATGCTGATTTTCTTCTATTTCCGATTGTAATTGTAGTAGAGTAGATGTTAATGATTCACGTTCGTTATTTTGAGCAAACTCCACCATATTATTGTAATGGTTCATAAAAATGTCATGATATTGGATGATGATTTTATTTGTACCTATTACTTCATTTCTTAATGAATCTTTCCAATAATTTGCATTATTTTGAGCATTTTGATTATGAACAATTAATTCATCTTTTAAATCTGAAATATTTAAACTTTGAATATTTCTTGAAAAGGACTCACCTTGTTCTGTGATAGTTTTTGCATATGAATCCATTCTATCTATATTTGATGATGTTTCTTCCATCGCTTTTTGCAATTGCTCTGTATTTAAATAACTAGTGGCAGCTTTCGTTAAAAATGGATGATAGAATGTCGTAATAAATAAACATACAGACAGTACATAAATCAGTTTTGTTTTCATATATAGTTCTCCTTTTAGGATGACCTAATAATAAAGAACCTTCACCTCTAGGAGAATTTACATGTTTGTTAGGTGAAGGAACAAGCACTAGTAACTTATTAAATCATTATTCAATTACATTTTCACTATAGTTTAAATCCTGATACAACGTTTCAGCATATTGTTTAATATCTGCCCAATCATCTTTAGCTGTATTCAACTGTGGGATAACAAAAATGCCTAAGTCTCCACTTGTATCTTCAACGGTATCTATGAGCGTATTATATTTGCTCCCTAATGTATTCCATTGATCAGATATATTTTGTAAAGAATCGATAGCGAGGTCAATCGTTTCAACAAAATAGTTCACTTGGTTATTCAATGTTTCAAGTACAACTACTTCTGTCTCTAATTGCGTCAAGGTACTAGTAGCCTCCTTTAATGCTTTTTGTTTATCTTCCAAATCATTTGAAGCAATGACAATGGCAGCCGTTGAACCGCCAACTACAGCCACTCCCGCTACCATCAATCCTCCTCCTAAATAAGGTGCAGTCGGGAATAGAATCACTCCCCCAGCAAACAATGCCACTCCAACAATCTCTCCAACAGCACCGCCTGCTATTATTCCAATATCCGTATTTATTGCATCATTGTAGGCACTAATTTGGTTTTTTAATTGTGGAATTAAGGCATTGTTCCCTGATAATTGGGAAGTAATTGCGTCAGAATCTGATCTAAATGATTGAACATCAGTAAATAATGCTTTCTTAAAATTGGTTAAATCGCTAATCAAGGCATCAACCTCCGCCTTGTTCTCCTCAATCTCAGAATGGAGTAATTCAAGCCCAAAATTTAATGTCTCCTTATCATTTGCCATCGCTAAAGAGACAAGGGTGTCGTAATAGTTTTGAAATTTTGTATTATACCCAATGATATTTTCATTCACTTGTATAAGGTTTGGTTTTAAAGTATCTAACCAGTAAGATGCATTATTCCTCGCTATAGTTTGGTGGTTCGATAAACTAGTAGTCAAATCACTGATGTCTAGAGATTCAATATTTTTAAAGAACAGATCTTGTTGTTTCAATATTGTAAGGGCATATGCATCCATTACAAGCGCATTTGATGCAGTATCGGTCATTGCTTGTTTTAAACCTTCTGGCCCTAGATAATTTTCAGTAATGGACTCTGTTGACATAGTCGTTTTTTGTTCCGTTGCTAAAACATTCACTGGGATAACGGTCGTTGCTAGTACAGCTGTAGCAATGGCTGAACTTATCATCATTTTCTTCGTTCTTTTCATGTTTCATTCCCCCTGTATATTTATTCAACATTCTCTACTACAACATTTGCCTCTTGAAGCTTTTCAGCTATACTCGATACATTTCCCCATGAATCTTTTGCCCGTGTTAATTGAGATTGAATAAATGAGCTGTCAATATTGATCCCTTGATGAATATCATTTGATAATTGAACAAATCCATTTTCAAGCTCTTGCCAACCTCGTTCAATATCTTCAAGGGCCATTATCGTTGCATCCATTGTTTCTACAAAGCTATCAACTTGTGATTTCACCATGGTCAATGTAGCCACTTCAGATTCAACCTCGGATAAATCAGACGCTACTTCCACTAGCTCTTCCTGCTTCTTAATTAAATCATCCGACGCATAGCCAATAACGACGACCCCTCCAACAGTCATATTTACACCGCCAATAATGGTGGCAATAGAACCTGCCTTTGATGCCCCTTCAGGAACAGCAACTAAAGCAAAAGCTCCCGCCGTAATCAACCCAATTCCTGCAATTGATGTTGCCGTACCAGTTACGATCAATTTCACATCCGTTTCAATATCTTGATTTATAGAATCTAGTAGTGATTCCAATTGACTAATTTTTCCCTCTTCTCCTTCTAATAATTTTTTTGCCTCATTTGCATCTGAGGAAAAGTTGGCATAATCAGTCTGCAATGATTCTTTAAAATACGTTAAACTTGAAACCATATTTTTCACTAAAGTGTGACGATCTGAAATGTCTTCTTGAAGAATGTTTAAACCGAATAATAAGTCCTCTTTGGCCGTTTTATCACTTGCTAATTCCCCAGCTAAACGATACAAGACGTCATAATAGTTTTGAAATTTGTTATTAAACCCGACGACATCTTGGTTTACTTGTATAACTTGAGGGTGTACCGTATCTAACCAATACGAAGCGTTTTCTTTAGCCCTATCAATGTGAGTTGATAATGTTGGTATTTGTTCCAGTTCTACTGTAGGCTGCTTTAATAAGCCGAGTGAATAAGATTGCAAGATAATCGATTGAGCACTCAAGTTATGTAAAAAAGTAGGTAGACTCGTTGCTTCAAGAGTGGCAGGTTCAACCGTTTGTTCCTGTACTGTTGTTTCTTTTGTTATTCCTTTAGTGGACCCAAATACATTGACTGGGACGATACTACTAGTTGCCACTATTGTGGCAAGTGTAGCTATTTTCACCTTTCTCATCCTATCCCTCCTAACATCTCAAAACTCTTTTTCTGTCCATAAACAAAAATGATTATTTATAAAAAATATCGGTTAAACGCGAACTATAATGAATTTTGTCACCTCCTTGCGAATAAAAATAACAAGGAAATATCTACATGACAAAGGATAAAAATGTAATTTATGTTTTTATTTTACTTATTTTCTTTTTTAGTCAAACATTAAGAATATACTTTTAATTAATAGGGTTAAAATAACGAAAATGTTATAATCTAAATAATATTTTTCTTATATTATATTCTTTTTTGATGATTATTTAGATTTACTCATTTACTATAGAAAATAAGCAAGTCTTTATTTTTCTGTAATAACATAGCGATAATCCCTATTAATTGGAAAATAGTTATTATGAAGAGAAATTATTTTATCCAAGTATTGAAAATTCTATTGAAATAATAAAAAAATATTTTTGTTAGTTAACGCTAACTATAAAATATAACTATTTCCCACTAAAAAATGTTAATAAATGGATTTTTATATGGCTGAATTTGTCTATACTTGTTTTCGTGTAAGCGTAAATGTAACTTCACATTATGCAAAGTTTTAGTAGAGAAGGTAAGACTAATTGACTAGATTATTATGGAGAGGATGTTCCCTATACAAATTAGGTACTATTTGCTAGTAATTAGAGGGTTCAATCGTTTTCACAGCTATATTAGAACAGAATGATGTGAATCAACTTTCATTTCTTTTAAATTAATGTAGTATATTCCTATCATCACTTCAGCCCCTTTTATTCTTAACAATAAAAAAACTGTACCTTCAATCGTTAGATTAAGTCTAACCATTTAGGTACAGTTCAATTTCTTTCATATTTTTCTCTTTACATTAATCTTCTTGCTGCATACCTGTAAAAAGAAGCACATATCGTAGTAACTCAATAAGAGCTACCGCTGCAGCTGCAACATACGTTAAAGCTGCAGCATTCAGTACTTTACGAGCATGATGTTCTTCTTCATTTCGAATTAAACCTAAACCAACCATTTCATTCATTGCTCGGCTAGAAGCATTAAACTCAACAGGTAACGTTATTAGTTGGAAAAGCACACCTGCTGCCATTAACAAAATTCCTAGCAGAAACATGTTGGTTAATGTAGTAAAAATACCTATCAAAATAAATACAAAGGAAAGGTTTGAGCTTATGTTAGCGATTGGAACGAGTGCATGTCTAAATCTAAGAAAAGCGTAGCTTTCTTGATCTTGAATAGCATGTCCTACCTCATGAGCAGCCACCGCTGCACCTGCTACAGAATGTCCTCGATAATTGTCTGGGGACAGAGCAACTGTTTTCGTAATAGGATTATAATGATCGCTTAAAAAGCCTCTACCTTCCACCACCTGTACGTTATTCAATCCATGATGATCTAGAATTCTTCTTGCAATTTCATTTCCTGTCATTCCTGAAGTTGTAGCAACACGTGAATATTTTTTAAACGTTCTTTTCACCTTCAACTGAGCCCAAATCGGAATGAGGGAAATTAAGATGAAATAAAGGATAAACATATTCTACCTCCAAAGTGATATCTTTATATAATATATTATATCCTTTAATAGGCATCGTCAATCTTTAAGCTTTTTATGGTGTTTCTCTACTTTTTCAGCCTTATATTTCCTGAAACCTACATACGAAAGTGTTCCCATTATGATACTTCCCGTTGTAATAATGACCCACCATAATGAAGGGTCAGCCTCATCCTCTGTCACATTATCAAATAGAACCTCTAAATCATTATGAAGTCCTTCTAATTCTGCCATTGCTTCAACACTTTCCATTACCTCGGTTCTTTCATCGTCAATGAAACTTATTTTTGCATCTAGTAATTGTACTTTTTCAACCTCAAGGTCAAGTTTTATACTTGGTTGTATAATACTATACTGAGACAAGAAATTATTAAGCCTTTCCTGATAAGCCTTTCTGTCACCTTCGATAGCAGCTGCCCTTACATCACTAAATGCACTCATAATTCTTCCTTCCATTTGTGTCCATAACGGTTCATACTCAGAAGCTATGGCGTCTACAGCAAGACGAAAACTTGTGACGTTTTTCAACCGCTCTTCAGAAGGTAATGAGGGTTCGTGTAAGGCTTGTTTAGCTTGCTCAGAAGATACTAATACAATTCTAAGCTCATCCATTGATAGTAAGTTTTGTTGGGCTGTTATCATTGAAAATTCATTTGAAAAAAAATCAAGTAAAGCTTGTGCCTCTTCATACCTTTCTGCTCTTGTCATCTCCAATACTCTGCCAGCAATATGATCTAACTCTGAAAGTGGAGACTCTTCTGCTAAACTAGGTAATGGAAACATAAAGAAACTCAAAACTATGAGTAGCGAAATCAAGAAATTCTTCATCTACGTCCCCCCTCAAACTACTATCAAATGTATGAGGAAGTGGACAAGATTAGACCACTATTCTATGAATGAAAAGGTAGTTTTAGACTGAAACGATTTCTTCTAACCCCTAGCCAATATGTTAAAACAATGGACGCAATGCTTAACCAAAAGGTAAAGTAGCCTATTTCTTGTATGTATAAATATAGACTCGAATAAACGGGGAATTGCATAAATACGTAATCGATTATGTCATTATGTAAGGTCCAAATACCTGCAACCATTAGGTGCCACCACTTTATGCGGTTAAAGGGAGCATATAGAAGTCCTTGTATCGCCATAGCACCGTGTGATGCTATTAGCATATAACCTTGCCAAGATAAATAGCCTGTAACCTGTAAAGTTAATATATTCATTACTACAGCCCATACACCATATTTAAACAATGTAATCATCGCTAAAGCTTCAATCAAACCCCAGTTTTTACCTAATAAAAATGCAATCAATACAAAACAAAAGAATAGGCTAGCAGTAGGACTGTCTGGGACAAAAGGAATAAAGTGAGGGCTGGTTCGTTCTAGTTGCGGAAGGTACCAGATGTATCCATAAATTGTACCTAAAATATTGATGATTAACAGTAGACTAATAAACCGTTTATCGCCTAAAATTGTATAAATTAAGTTCATTTTAATCACCTTGTAAAAAAGAGCCAGTAGCAATTACTGACTCTTTTAAGATCTTATTTTTTTGACATCTCAGAAATATATTGAGCAAGCTTCTCCAATTCTTCATCTGATCCTTGGAAGATACCAGCACTCATATTTCCTTGACCATTTACTGCAATATCTGCCACGTCTTCTGGCTCTAAATCAGTTCCTACTAATGCAGGTGCAGCTGCTCCACCTTCTAGGTTCCCACCGTGACAATTTATACAAGTTTGATCGGTATAAATTTGGTAACCTTCTGCTTCTTTATCAACTTCCACTTGGGCAACGATTTGACCTTGTTTCTTAGCTGCCTCCCAATCATGGTTCACGACAGATTCCCATGTTAAGAAAATCGTTGCCGCAATAGCTAATAACATAAATCCTGTCGCTAACGGACGCTTCGTTGGTTTACGATGTGGTCCACGATCTAAAAATGGAGCTAAAAGTAAAGCACCAAAAGCTAGTCCAGGAATTACAAATGCTCCAATTACGTTATATGGTCCTGAAGCAAATGGATATTTCAATAATTGATATAAGAATAAGAAATACCAGTCAGGTAATGGAATATATCCTGTGTCTGTTGGGTCCGCAATACGTTCCAGCGGTGATGGGTGAGCGACCGTTAAGCTCAGAAACCCGATTAAGAAAACTGCTCCAACCATCCATTCTCTTAACAAGAAGTTTGGCCAAAAAGCTTCTGTTTTACCAGGGTATTCAGAGTAATCTTTTGGAATATTCGGTTTTCGTTCTGATTGTGCTGGTACACGTGAGTCTCCAACAAATTTCATCCCTTTTCCGCGATGCATAGAGTCCCCCTCCTTCATTGAAAAGTTTATTCATTCAGTTATCGTTTCTCGTCCATTCTACAATGGTCCAGAGATACCTTGTTTACGGATCATTAGGAAATGGGCACCCATTAATCCTAGTAAAGCTGCAGGTAAGAAGAACACGTGAATCGCGAAGAAACGTGTTAGTGTTTGAGCACCAATAATGTCTGGATCTCCAGCTAATAACGTTTTCACGGCATCTCCAATAAACGGAGTCGCAGCTGCGATTTCAAGACCTACTTTCGTCGCAAATAGCGCTTTCATATCCCAAGGTAGTAAATATCCTGTAAAGCCTAATCCAAGCATGACAAAGAATATCAATACTCCTACTACCCAGTTTAATTCACGTGGCTTTTTATATGCGCCTTGGAAGAATACACGAAGTGTATGTAGGAACATCATGACGATAACCAAACTTGCTCCCCAGTGGTGCATACCACGGACAATTTGTCCAAATGCTACTTCATTTTGAAGATAGAATACGGATTGCCAAGCATTTTCAATGTCTGGCACATAGTACATTGTTAAAAACATTCCAGATAAAATTTGAATCACTGTTACAAAAAACGTTAATCCACCAAAACAGTAAACAAATGCAGAAAAATGATGTGCAGGGTTTACGTGCTCTGGCACTTCATGGTCAGCAATATCGCGCCATAAGGGCGTAATATCTAACCGCTCGTCAACCCAATCATAAATCTTATTAAGCATGTATTACGCCTCCTTTAGACAATATTGTTTGGTATTGGCTTACCTAAATATAAGTAGCCGTCACGCACTTCAGTTGGGTATACATCTAGCGGACCTAGCGGTGGAGTACCCTTAATGTTTTCGCCTGATTTCTCATATCTACCTAAATGGCAAGGACAAAAGAATTCATTCGGGTAATCTTTATCCCCCCAGTTAACTGTACAGCCTAAGTGTTTGCATATAGGAGACAGGGCAACTATATCGCCATTCTCCTGCTTGTAAACCCAAGCTGACTGTGTAACATCTGATGTATACCATGCATCTACTTGTTCATAAGTAAAGTCAACACGAACTGGTTCAGACGTTAAATCATCTACCTTTTGTGGAGTTGCTATAAAGTCTCCACCTTCTTTCGGTTTTAAAACTGGGTCCACAGCAAAACGGACCATCGGCATTAACATACCAGCAGCCATAAAACCACCTACACCAGTAAGTGTATAGTTTAGGAATTGACGTCTTGATACACGTTGTTTGCTCATCCTTCTTCCCCCCTCTATCGTAAGGTAAGTCCATCGGACATATTCGCACAAAATATAAAACTAGGACATACTCATGATATATCAATCTTAACACTAGGTCAATATAAGAGTCGTCAAATTCCGCAAGGAACTTCGAAAATGTTCGGATTTAACGGTTTTGCCATTTTTGAATAAAAATATTTAATAATTGCTTGACTTGATCCTCCATAATCGAACGTTTATATTGATCGTCCATATTATCAAGTGGAATCGCAGGTATCCAAATACATTCACCTTCTAGCTCGTTTTCATAAGACTTCCATACTTTATCACTCGTTACATAAAGTACATGCTTTAATGGAAGTGCCTTTAAGTGGCTCACAAAGGTTTGCAACATCTCCTTATTCGTCAATTTGTCGACTTCTTCCACATAGGTGAAATTAGGTAGTAGTAATAAACGTCCTTTGAATTGCCTTTCAAGCTGCTGAGTTAAAATGTTGATAAATTCCATTTGTGATGCATTGTTTTTCATTCCCTGGCCGAAAGTAATCGGGACAAGCGGGATAACCACTGTATCTATGTATTCCTGCTCATTTATGTATTGCTCAATATCTGCTACATTCCAATTCATCATTACACCTCATTCTCTATCTTTGCTTCCTATCTTTCCCTTTATTCATAATGATACAAAAAAAATTCTACGTCAAATCTTTTAATAATTTAAGATTGTGTCTTTCTCATGGTGGACCTTTCTCTAGAAGGTTACTAGTTTTATCTCATTAGGTTCGTCAATTTTCTATACATATATTTAATCATACCTCCGTTCATATACTTAAAATTTTTCTCCAACACTTTAGTTGAATGGCTTATCTCTTTTGAATTTTCCCAAAAACGATAAAATCGTTCTTTTTGCGAACAATCCGATTGTTCCCTTCCACTTCCTGAAATCATGAAAGCACATTACCCTCCATTATTGTTCAGGCACTTCGTTCATCATACAATCGTATTCATTCATTAAATAATGTTTTTACATTCCTTTCCCCTATTGATAAGTCGTTCCATAATAATGCCTACAATAATCTATTATACAGCTGCCTCTTCACAAACCATATTCTACCATAGAGAAAACTAAAGAACGACAAAAAGCTCTCCAAAGATATGGAGAGCAAAGAATTATTTATATTGACCTTACACTTTTAAGTATTCAACTTTTTCAATTTTGCCGTTAACTCTTTAAATTTACGTTCATCTTGACTGTCAAGTGCTTCATCAATGGCTTGGAGCAATTTTTCTCGATTGAAATCCTCCATTACCTTTTTTAAAAACTGCTCTGCTAGCAAACGATCCTTTTCATTCACTTTTAAATATTTTGGTAAGAATGGATTATCTTCTAATACAGCAGCATACTGATAAGCCTTTTGAGATGAACGAAAATTTAATTGAATATATATATCTTCCTCTCGGTTTAAACGAATATCATGAAAGGATTTTTCAGCATCAGTTGTCATGATATTCTCTTTATAAAATTTAAATGGTGCATCCTCTACACAATGAGTGGACATAATCATACCTCTTGGACAATAATGCGCTTCATGGACAAAGTGTACTTTCTCCATTAACTGATCGTGACTCATTAAGTAATTTAAAATCCAAACACATTCTCTTCGTTTTAATTGATAATGATTCAAAAACCATCGTATAAAATCTTTTTTCTCGTTGACAGATACAGGGGTGGCCACGTTCTTTCCCTCCTCTGCATAATTTTTTTTATATTTCATAAGGATCTTCTAATCGTTCTAATAATGACATAAATTCTTCGTTTGTAGGGTTTCTACGCTGCAAAGCTTGAAATATTTCCTTTGCCTCTAATTGTAATCCCTCTTCCAAAAGAAAATATCCGTATTCTTCTAAAAACTCATCATTATCTTTTAAGTCAATAAAGGCTTTCTTATATTGTTTTTTTGCCTCCGTAAACTGTTCTAATGCATAATAGGCTTTGGCTGAATCCCATAAAAACTGAGACACACTTTCTCCCTCTTGATTAACGAGTGCAACAATTTCTAACACCTCTTCATACTTTTCTTCTTTAAGTAAGAGTGAATTTAAAATTAGAGCTGCTTCAATATAATCAGGGTCTAGTGCTAATGCTTCTCTTAAATATGACTCGGCAAGGGTATTGTCGCCGGATTTTAATGCTAATTTCCCTCCAAAAAACAGTAAATCCTTCTGGAATGAATCTTGTTCCAAACCACGCTGAACGGTTTTCAATCCTTTTTCTAGCTGTTCTTCATGTTCATATGCTTTCGCTAAAATAAGATATATGGAGTGATATTCCTTGTCTAATTCCAATACCTTTTCTAATTGCTGAATTGCCCTCTCATATAAGCCCGCTTGAAAAGCAGTAAAGCCATATCCAAATAGTGTATTTATTTCCTCCTGTTGTACGACCGCTTTTTCATAGTGTGTTAATGCCTCTTCAAATGCACCACCTGCACTCAGCGACTCCGCCATTCGTTGATGAATGTTTATTCCTGCAAACTCTAGAATATTCCTTTTTAATAAAGATTCGTAGCTTCTTACGGACTCCAAGAATTTCCCTTGTTCTAAATATAATTCGCCTAGAGCAAAATCAATCACTGGCTCATCTTTATTCAAGCCTTTCGCTTCTAGTAATTTTCTTTCACTTACTTCATACAACCCTTGCATCTGATATAGGTCTGCCATTAATAATAGAGCTCTCGGATAAAACGGATCACCTTCTTTAATATGTCCAAGCTCATTTAATGCTTCCTCTTCTGAATCCATTTCAACTAGCGTCTCCGCTAACATCACTTTTAATTCACTTTCATTCGGATAGTTTGTTAATAATTGCTCCACTAATATTTTCGTTTCTTCCAAAAAGCCTAGTGAAAACAATTCTTCCGCTAAGTCAAATTTTTCTTCATCTGATTCGGCATTGCAGACTTGCTGAAAATACATTTGCGCCGCATTGAGATCCCCTTTATGAAGAGCCTCAATCATTTTTTGTCCAGTATTCATTAATGAAATTCCTTTCTATTCCTTCGGCTAAATAAAAAAGGCCGGTGTTTGAATGGTGATTTCCTCACCTATTGTTTCATCAAAATATGTTTGATCATATAATTTCACTACCTTTTCACGAAGTGATGTTAACAGTAGTCTATGATTATCATAATGAAACATAGGTTTATCTTCAACTTTTGTGTTTAGCTTCGGGTCATAAAGGTTATAACTTACTTCTCCACCAACTAAAAAATTCCCTCTTTTCGGATAAATACCAATCTTTTTTAAATTATCAATAGACAATACTTGATATTGAAAGAATGGTGTTGAAATAAAAGGGATTTTATCATTATTTAACGTATTTTGCCAATAAAGAGACATAGACTCATGACGATTTTTCTCGATTTCTTTGGTAAATTGGGGAACAAAAACAATGGGATAACTATAAAGCGCCTGTTTAACCCACGACCACTTTATTTGATCGATTTCTTCTTTAGAATTAATTTGAACCCTTATAATTGGTATTTTCCATTTTTTACATTTCCTTATAAATTCTAAAGTAATGAGACGTGCGGGACAGGTTAGACCTAGTACAAAATCAACGCAATTGTTCATCAATGATTTCCTAGCATTGCCAATAGTAGGTTCTAATTCAAATTGATACTTAAGCTCTAATAATTGTAAGACAGTCGTACAGCCTTTTTGTAAATAATGGTTTCGAGTGTACAATTCCTTTTCCGCTTTTGTACCAGTGATGGGGAAATGCCAATCAACCATCGTATGTGTTGGAGTTAATATAAATGGGGAAACATTCATCTTCATGTATCGATAATAAGAAAAATTTGTCTTAATAGCCTGAATTCTACCATTCTGAATGAGTAGTGAACCATTATACTCTCGTTCTTCTGTATACCACCGAGCATTGTGAATAATATAACTCACTAACTTCCACCCCTTAATACACCTTTTAAGACAAGGTATGAAAAAAGGTCGCCGTTCATACCTATTTGTAAAAAGGATGACCGTCACCAAAGAAGTGAAGACTATATAGAATATCTATAATAACTGTGCTCAATGAAAAACATAAAGAACTGAAAATAAGGCCATTAAAAGCTTACACCCCAATCTTTAGAAAGGGGTGTAAGCTTTTACAACCTCCATCTTATCAGTTCTGAATTGACGTTAAATCTGAAAAGAACTGTGGATAAGATATCGAAATTGCTTCTTCACCTGTCAAAATAACCTCACTGCTCGTAATTAGCGAAGCGATAGCTAGCATCATGCCTATACGATGATCTCCTCTCGAGGAAACTTCTCCACCGTACAAATCTGATTTCCCTGTAATGATCATACCATCCTCGGTCCCTTCTATACTGGCACCAAGTTTTGATAATTCTTCAACAACAGCATCAATTCGATTTGTTTCTTTAACCTTTAACTCTTGTGCATCTTTAATGATCGTTTTTCCTTCTGCTTGGGTTGCTAGCAAAGCAATGATAGGAATTTCATCAATTAAAGTAGGAATCATATCGCCCTCAATCGTGATTCCCTTTAAGGAAGAGGTTTTGATCGTTATATCACCAATCGGTTCAAAATCTGCTTCCACCCGTTCGGTAATCTTTAGGTCAGCTCCCATTTGTTCTAATACGTCAATAATGCCTGTCCTTGTTGGGTTAAGGCCCACATTCTTTAATGTAATTTCACTATTATTTGTAATCGCTCCAGCGACTAAAAAGAAAGCAGCGGAGGAAATATCCCCAGGAACTTGGACCGTTGTACCTTGAAATACTTGTTGACCTTTGATGGTTATACTGCGCTCAGAATCGTTCACACTTATTTCTCCACCGAACTTCTCAATCATTCTTTCTGTATGGTCACGACTTTTCATTGGTTCAATAACTTTCGTTTCCCCTTCTGCTTGCATACCTGCCAATAAAATTGCAGACTTTACTTGAGCACTGGCAACGGGCATTTCATATGTAATCCCTGATAAATCTCCACCTCTGATTGAAAGAGGAGTATATTCTCCATTATTCCGACCATCTAGCTTTGCATTCATCTTCTTCAAAGGGTTGACAACTCGTTTCATCGGTCGTTTCGCAATTGACTCATCACCGATCATCACCGAATGAAAAGGTCTTCCACTTAAGAGCCCCATTAATAGCCGAGTCGTCGTACCAGAGTTTCCTACATCTAAAATCTCCTCTGGTTCTGTAAGACCCTCTAACCCATTACCATTAACAATAATTGTCTCGTTTTCCTCTTTAATTTCCACTCCTAATTTTCTAAAGCAGGCGACCGTACTTAAGCAGTCTTGTCCCATTAAAAAATTATGAATGACCGTTTTACCTTGTGCTATCGCTCCAAACATTACGGCTCGATGAGAGATTGATTTATCTCCTGGGATCGTCACTGTTCCATTTAGTCCATTATTATTGTTAGTTAACTTATACATCCCATCACCCTCATATTAAATATAGATCGTACGCAGTACGTTTTTTAATACAATTATAGGCGTTCTTACGATCTTGCTCATTTTGAAAACTTATGACCAGAACCCCATAAATGTCTTCTCTTGCTTCAACAATTCTAATATTGGTTAAACTAATTCGTTCTTCCGCTAAATAACCAGTTATTTCAGAAATAACCCCTGGTATATCTGGAATATCTACATATAAATCATAGTATGAAGGTATCGCACCTTTAGAAGCTTGAGGAAGCTCATCCCGAAATTCTTTTGCACTTTTAAAAAAATCAAAGACAGACTCATTTTCATTGTTTTTAATTATATCAACTAAACGATTCATATCATTTTGCCATTTTTCTAATAACATTAATAATACATGCTTATTTTCAAAAGTAATTTCGCTCCACATATATGGATTTGAGGAAGCAATCCTTGTAATATCTCGAAACCCGCCAGCAGCAAACCTTTTTGCTAATGGATATTCAATTGATTCATTTGCTGCTTGACGTACGAGAGCGGCTGCAATTAGATGAGGAAAATGGCTAATGATACCTGTAACATAATCATGCTCTTTGGCAGAAGTGACGATTACATTTGCTTTTGTCCCTTTAAGCCATTTTTTAATTTTTTGAATCGCCACATCATTTCCTTCATCTTCAACTAAAATATAAAAAGCATTTTCAAATAATAGTGTTTTCGCAGCTGTTACCCCACTTTTATGGGACCCTGCCATAGGATGGCCACCGATAAACGTAAAGCCCTGCTCCTTTAAAGCGGTTGATGCCTTCATAATTTCCGTTTTGGTACTTCCGGTATCTGTTATAAGAACATCTCGCTTTAATGGTAATTGGCTCAGGGACTGTATAATTTTTTTTGTTTGAAAAACCGGTGTAGACAGTATGATGAAATCCGCTTCAATAGCACCTGCTTCAATTGAAGAAGTACTCTCATCAATTATGCCGAGAGCTTTAGCTAAATTCACATCATTTTCTTTAATATCATAACCGATTATTCGACAGTCAGGGTATGTTTGTTTTATATTTTTCCCAAGTGAACCACCAATCAACCCTAGACCGATGATAAATACTGTTTCTTTCATATTTCACCTCTTTTAGACTTATCCAAAAACTCCTTTAAAGAAGTGATAACTTTTTGATTTGTTTCTTTTGTTCCAATTGTAATTCGAATACAAGTTGGAAATCCAAGTGTTACTCCCGAACGGACGATAAACCCTTTCTCTAACAAATATTTAAATGCTAGGTCACCGTCTACCTTAACATCAATTAACACAAAATTCGCTTGAGTAGCATACCAATCAAGATCCTCTTCTTTACAAAATGTTTCAAAAAGAAGTTTGCCTTCCTCATTATCTTTTCGACATTGTTCAATAAATGCTTGATCTTCTAACGCTATGCACGCAGCTCCCTGTCCAAGAAAGTTATTATTAAATGGTTCTCGTAATGGCTCAATTTTTTGAATCACTTCTGTAGAACCCATTCCATAGCCTACTCTAAAAGAAGCAAGTCCGTATATTTTAGAAAATGTTCTCAAGACAAGTAAATTTGGATATTTTTTCATTAGTTCAAGAGCGTCATAATAATCAGAAGCAGTAACATACTCATAATACGCCTCATCTAATACAACTAAAACATCGTTAGGAACTTGATCAAGAAATGCTGTGATGGCATTTTCATTAATATAAAGACCTGTTGGATTATTTGGACTACATAACCAGACAATGGCCGTTTTTTCGTCTATTTGATGCAGCATTCCCTCTAGGTCATGTGCTCCTTTCATCAACGGTACCTCTCTAATTTCAGCTCCTTCAATCACAGCATTGTGCTTATATTGTGGAAAAGTAGGTGTCGCCATAACTGTGTTTACATTAGGACTTAATAAAGCACGCGCTATGATTCTAATTACCTCATCAGAGCCATTTCCAAAAAGTAATTGAGACTCATTAACCTTTAAAAAAGAGGCCAGTTTATTACGTAATTTAGTTGCGTATCCATCAGGATAGATTTCTGTCGAAAAGCCTGTTTCTTGCATATATTTTTTTACAGCTGGAGAGGCCCCATAAGGATTCTCATTGGAAGCCAATTTAATAATTTTCTCTAGCCCTAATTCGTTCTTCACTTCATCAACTGATTTTCCCGGTTGATAAGCTTTTAAATTTTCTATTTCTGCTTTCCACTTCACGAGTTTACACCCCGCACTTTCATTTGTTAACTTTCTTTTGGTGTGAAATGCTTTTATCATTCGTATTTAGCCGCAATCCTATTAACCCCATATAGATCATCTTTTTCTGACAACAACAAGTTTGAGCCTTCTATGACATGTTTGACAAATCTGGTCTTAGCTTTTTGGCATTTCGACTGTATATATGAACGATATCTTTTTGAGGAAGCTCACGATCAACATTCACATGAATCATGATTCGAATACATTTTTCCAAACTGTTTGGGACCGGTATTTCCTGCATACACATTACAGGCACTAAGTTCCATCCAGTAAAATTTCTTAGTGCTTTTGCTGGAAAAGTAGATGTTAAGTCCTCTGTGACAGAGATAAACACTGATGCAACATCATCTGCCTGAATTTGATTCGCTTCAATCATTTTTGTAAGCAAAGAAGTTGTTTCTTCTATAATTTCTAATTCCTTGTCGTACTCTACTGTTGTAGCACCACGTACTCCTCTAATCATTTTATTCTCCACTCTCCTGCACTTTCGTTTTAAGGAATTGAAAGGCTTCCTCTAATTTATTTGTATGAACTTCCTCGATTATTGGAGAACCAATTTCTTTTAATAAAACAAATTTAGGGTGCCCTTTTTCAGCTTTTTTATCTAACTTCATCGTCTCCAATAATGACTCAAATGAATAAGGAGGTATTTTTAAACTGTATCCTAGTTGATGAATCCATTTCAAAAATCCTGAGAAGTCAAACACTAAGTTACCTTGCATTTGACTAAGCCTAAGAGCATAAACCATGCCAATCATTACAGCCTCACCATGGGAAAACGTTTTGTAATTGCCGTGCTTTTCTAATGCGTGGCCAAAAGTATGACCAAAATTAAGAAATGCTCGAATATTATTTTCTCGTTCATCTTGGGAAACAATAGTGTTTTTTATTTGGATCCCCTTATATAATATTTCTTCTAGGAATTCACCAGAAAACTCTGATAAATTTCTTTTAGATAAAAGTTGATTATAAAAGGTGGAGTCCGCAATTAGACTATGCTTAATCACCTCAGAAAGTCCTGATTTTATCTCTTTTTCAGGGAGTGATGTTAAGAAGTCTAAGTCATATATTACGGCTTCCGGTTGGTAAAATTGTCCAACCATATTTTTTCCTAAAGGATGGTTAATAGCGACTTTTCCACCCACTGCACTGTCGTGAGCAAGAATCGTTGAAGGGACTTGGATAAACGCAATCCCACGCATATAGGTCGAGGCTACGAACCCAGCCATATCCCCAATCGCTCCTCCACCTAATGCTACAACAACTGCTTTCCGGTCAACCTTCTTTTTAAGTGCTACGGATATGGTCTCTTCATAAACAGAAAAAGATTTTGCTTGTTCACCAGAAGGAACCTTACAAATATGGGTTGGTATGTTTGTAGGAAGATGTCTAAGAACCGTTTCTCCATGGAGGTGAAAGACCACCTCGTCCGCTACAAGTAAAATAGACGAATATGCTCCCTTATTAAGTATATGTGACAAAGAAGCAATCGCACCATATCCTAAATAAACCGGATAACTTTTTGAAGGCGTTTGAATAATGAGCTCCTTCAATGATTAAAACTCCTTCACTGTTTGTCGGTATTGTTCAATGGACTCTTTTAAATCACTATAACGATCCGCTGGAAATTGATCTAAAAGCTCTTTTGCTAACTCAAACGCCACAACATTTTCTGCCACAACACAGGCAGCGGGTACTGCACAGCTATCGCTTCGTTCAATACTTGCTGAAAACTCCTCTTTCGTTTCAATATCTACACTTTTAAGGGGTTTATATAATGTTGGGATTGGCTTCATCACTCCACGAACAACGATAGGCATACCTGATGTCATACCACCTTCAAACCCTCCAAGACGATTTGTCTTACGTACATAACCGTCCTCTTTATTCCAAGCGATTTCATCATGAACCTCACTGCCAGGTTTTCTTGCTGCTTCAAAACCGATTCCAAATTCTACTCCTTTGAAAGCATTAATACTCATGATTGCTGCTGCAATTTTCGCATCAAGTTTCCGATCATAATGAACATAACTACCTACACCGACAGGCATCCCTTCGACAATCACTTCAACAACACCACCGATAGAATCTCCTGCTTCCTTTGCATTATCAATGGCTTTCATCATTGTCTTTTCTGCCAACTCATCAAGAGTACGGACAGGCGAGGCTTCAGAAATGGATTGAATCTCTTCAATCGATTGGGTAGTTCGTTCTTTTGCTTTCACTCCCCCAATTTCAGTAACATGACCTGCAATATGAATACCTAGTCCAGCCAATAGCTTTTTAGCAACAGCACCGACAGCGACCCTAACAGTCGTTTCGCGAGCTGAAGATCGCTCTAGAACATTTCTCATATCACGATGACCATATTTAATGCCGCCATTTAAATCGGCATGACCAGGACGAGGTCTGCTAACAGTTCGTTTTATCTCAGCATCATCTGTTGGTTCAATTCCCATTATTTTCGTCCAATGCTTCCAATCTCGGTTCTCGACAACAAGGCCTACTGGAGACCCTAATGTTTGGCCATGACGAACTCCTCCAACTATTTGTACAGTGTCCTTCTCAATTTGCATTCTTCTTCCACGACCATACCCTTTTTGCCGCCTTGATAATTCCTCATTTATGTCTTCAGCAAGTAATGGGATACCTGCTGGTAATCCTTCAATAATCGTTGTTAATTGGGGCCCATGGGATTCCCCTGATGTTAAATATCTCACAACACTTTCCTCCTTCAACTCGTTAAAGAGTTATGTACAAATATATCATACATTTTATTATCTTACATCTATTTTCTAAAAAAATAAAAGCTGTTATTCGTATTTAACAGCTTTGTGTGATTATTTATATGATATTCCTATTGTTTACGATAAAAAAAAGTATCCTCCGATTCAAGCCCATACTTCCCAGGATTAAAAATTTGTTCTGTACTCCCAACAAAGAGCACACCTCCGGGTTTCAATGAACGGCTAAACTTTTTGTACAATATTTCTTTTGCTTCTTCAGTAAAATAAATCATAACATTGCGACAAACAATTAAATCATACCCTTGCTCAAAAGGATTAGATAAAAGGTTATGTTGTTTAAAAGTGACGCTTCCCTTGATAGGATCTGACACTTCATAAAAATCACCAGATTGTTTAAAATGCAATTCTTTTATATGATTAGGTACTTCATGTAAGGATCTAGAAGGGTAAACCCCCCGTTTTGCCTTTTGCAAAGCATATTGATCTAAATCAGTGGCTAAAACAGAAATTTTAGATAATGGCAACAATTGAGCCAACACCATTACGATTGTATATGCTTCTTCGCCAGTTGAACATGCAGCACTCCATATTTTTAATGGTCTATTATTGCTTAGTAAACGTGGGAATATCTTCTCCTCCAATACCTCCCAACGCTGTTGATTGCGATAAAATTCTGTAACATTTATCGTCATTCGATCTAAAAATTCATTTAATAGGTTTTCATTTTTTTGTAACGATTGAAAAAATGACCTAAAGGAGCTGTATCCTCTTTTTTCGTATAAAGAAGTCAGGCGTCTTTTCATTTGTGCTTCTTTATAAAGTGACAAATCTATTCCTGTTTTTTGATGTATTTGTTGAATAAAAACTTCATAATCTTTTACCATCATTAATCCTCACCTATAGCTTTATAGTTATAGTATAACGAAAAAATAGATGGGAGGGGGTTTTCACAAACATCACTAGACGAAAGCGCATACAAAAAGGACTCTAAAAGGAGTCCTTAAAAATTAATATACCCATTGATTTACTAGTTTGGAATATTCAAGCAATTCCTTCTCATCGAAAAAGATGCTAATTTCTCGTTTGGCACTTTCAGCTGAGTCAGATCCATGAATAATGTTTTTTCCAACAATCATTCCGAAATCTCCACGAATCGTTCCTTGTGCGGCATCTGCAGGATTTGTTGCTCCCATCATTTTTCGCGCTGTTGCAATGACATCTTCCCCTTGCCATACCATCGCAAACACAGGACCAGATGTAATGAAATCAACAAGTTCTCCAAAGAATGGGCGCTCTTTATGTTCTCCATAATGCTCTTCAGCAAGCTCTTTCGAAATGTGCATTAGCTTTGAGCCGGTAAGTTGAAAGCCCTTTTTCTCGAAACGAGAAACAATTTCACCTATTAATCCTCTTTGTACGCCATCAGGTTTCACCATAAGAAATGTTTGTTCCATTTTAATCTCCACTCCCCTATGTAAGTAGGCTGCATGTTACAGCCCACAAAAATAGTAACACTGTTTCGACTTTTTGACAACGTTTCCAATTAAAATTTCTAATATTTTCTTTTCCCAATAAAAAGAGCCATGTCTCGAAGTGTTTTCCTCGCCTTTATTTTCGGTAAATCTTCTAACTCTTTTAAAGCTTTACGTAAATAAAGTTGGCTGAGTTGGTGTGAACGTTCAATAGAGTCTGTACTCTTTATTTTATGTAAGACTTGATTAAATTCTAAATCGTCCATATGTTCATGAACTTGGAGGATGATAGATTTTATCTCCTTTTGTTCCATGGCATATAGAGTAGGAAGCGTCACATTTCCTTGTTTTAGGTCATCTCCTGCTGGTTTCCCGAGTTCTTTTTCTGTAGCAGTAAAATCTAAAATATCGTCTGTTATTTGAAATGACATTCCAACATTGTATCCAAACCGATAAAGACGACGGTGGATTTCTGGTGGAGCACCTGCAGCAATCGCTCCTAATTGACAACTTACCGCAATTAATAAAGCTGTTTTTCGTTTAATACGACGTAAATAGTTGCGTAAATGTTGGTCATATCGGTACTTGTCTTGAATTTGAGCTATCTCTCCGACACATACTTCTACAATGGTTTTAGATAAAATTTGATGAGCCTCAATGGAAGGAATCTTGGTCATGTAATCTAGAGATCGAGCAAAGATATAGTCACCGGTATACATTGCTACACGATTATCCCATTGTGCTTTGATTGTCGGTTGCCCTCTTCTTAATTCAGCGTCGTCAATAACATCATCGTGGACTAGCGAAGCCATATGAATAAGCTCAAGCGCAATTGCTACATTTTTAACTTTTTCAATATCATAGTCACCAAATTTAGCTCCTAACAAAACAAATACAGGACGAATACGTTTTCCCCCTGCTTGAAGTAAATGAAGAGAAGCTTCATTTAATAGCGTCGAATCAGACTGTATGGAATGTTCCAGCTCATTTTCAATATGGTCAATATCCGCCTTAAAAAACGAATACATTTTAGCTAATTTCATAACTATTCACCTAGCTTTATCGTTTTTCTTTCCAATGTGCATTGCAGCTACTCCCCCGCTGAAAGCTTTATAACTAACATCTTGGAATCCAGCCTTTTCAAAAAGATTAGAAAGCTCCTGCATTCCAGGGAAATCCCTTGCTGATTCCTGAAGCCATGAGTATTCTTTATAGCTCTTTGCAAACAGCTTTCCAAACATCGGCATAATAAATCGGAAATATATATTATATAACTGTTTATAACCAAACATAGTTGGTTGAGATGTTTCTAAACAAACTGCCATGCCACCTGGTTTTAACACTCGATTCATCTCTTTTAATACATGCAAATAGTCTGGTACATTTCGCAAACCAAAGCCAATCGTTACATAATCAAATGAATTGTCCTCAAAAGGTAATTCCATGGCATTACCATGTATTAAAGACACTTGATCTAAAGAGAGAGATTTTAATTTTTCCTCTCCTATACTTAACATATTTTCACTAAAATCTAACCCAACTACATTTCCTTCTTTCCCAACGGCTTCTCCTAGCGCGATCGTCCAATCAGCCGTTCCACAACATACATCAAGTGCACTGCTTCCCAATTGAACATTCATTTTCTTCATCGTTTCATTTCGCCACCGTTTATGTTGTTGGAAGCTAATTAAGCTGTTCATCTTATCATAATTTCCATATATTTTTTCAAATACGTTATGAACTTTTTGTTCTTTGGTTTGTGTCATTTTACCCTTCCTCTGCATACAAATTCGTCATAGCTGATGCCTGTGTGGCTAAAGAGAACGCTTCTTTCACGAAAGAATTATGAACTGCTTGACCACTAAAATGCAAATTCGTCGTTTCTTTTATTGCGTTTATTTTACCCTTTACTTCAGAGACAAGCTGTTGCTTTTCATTAATAGTGAGGGAATCAAGATTGTTTACCTTATCTGGAAAATATTGACCGTTAACATGATAGTACAAAGAAGACTGGTTTGTTTTCATAAATAGGTTTGTTTCCTTCTCCAACCGCTTCGCTAAAAGATAATCCGTAACCCTCTCTATATGTTTATCCTCATTGAAATGGGCGAAAAATGCTTGAATATGGGCTGTTTCTATATTCTTCACACAAGTAAACGCATCATAAGTGCTCAATACTTTTTGTTGATTCAACCGGATTTTGTTTTCATTTATAATTTTAATCCCAGAGGCAAGAGCTTGGATGAGTGCAAGGTTATCCATATTAGCGAGTATTTGATAATATAATCCACTAAAGTAATCCCCAGCTAAAACGGTTAGTTGACGATTGACTTGGGAAGCTTCTTCTTCTACTGAGACTTGATCATGGGTATTCAAAGCAATCTCAACCAGCATCGTTGTAGCGATGTATTTCATTTCCTTCAATTCAACATTCCCATTAAAAGGTATCATCAATATTTTCAACTTATCTTCATTAATATTCGGTGTTCCTAAATTTCTTTTTAAGAACGGATGCGTAAGTTGTTCTTCAATATAGTTTTTAATGGATTGTATACTAGTAGATATCGGCATACTTTCGAATCCCCATTTCTTCACATATGTATCTTTCAAAAACGTACCTGAACGTACTGACCATTATAACATAAACCCTATAGGTTCTGCGAATTGAATAGAATAAGTAAATTAATCAAATACGTAAGATTTTGAATATAAATAGCTGGCCACATCACTAAATTGATGCTTCCACTATATGACTCTTTACATTAATAGCACTGTTTTGTAGTTTGGAAAGGAATGCAGGAGGATTCTTCAAGAGTAAAAAAATGACCCCACTATTATACTGAAATCGAGAGGGATTTAACTCTAGTATATGAATTAATAGAGAGGAATATCTTTAGAGAAGCAATAGACAATGAATTAGGTCTGTTCTTGTTTTAGAAAATAAAAAGCTGCTCTTCAATATGAAAAGCAACTCAATATACAATGTTTCAATATATCAGAATCGTAGATTCATTCAACTTTTACCGTCAGTATTAAACCGTTGAACATTTCAGATTAGAGAGGCGTGTCAATTTTCTGCTCCTCTTCTACCCTAACCATCTAGTTCATAACCGTTTTTTTTCATCAATTAAATCCTCTATTCTTTAATTCTTAATGAACGATAAAATTTCTGAACGTGCTTGCGCGTCCTCTTTAAAGCTACCTCTAACCGCTGTTGTAACAGTCTTAGCGCCTGGTTTTTTCACTCCACGCATTGTCATACACATATGCTCCGCCTCAACAACGACCATGACACCATGAGGTTCTAGCTTTTCCATTATAGACTCTGCAACAGTTGAAGTGATTCTTTCTTGTAGTTGAGGTCTTTTGGCAACCGCTTCAACTGCTCTAGCCAACTTACTCAATCCAGTTACTTTTCCATTTCGAGGTATGTAGGCCACATGAGCATGTCCAAAAAATGGGACTAAGTGATGTTCGCACATAGAATAAAACGGAATATCCTTTACCAAAACTACCTCTTCATGATCTTCTGAAAAAATGGTTTCAAAATATTCACGTGGATCTTGATTTAGTCCTTGAAAAACTTCTTCATACATTTTTGCCACTCGCTTAGGGGTATCTAATAGACCCTCTCGATTCGGGTCTTCGCCAACTGCTTCTAAAATTAAACGCACCGCTTCTTCAATTTGCGTACGATTTACTTCTGCCATTGTTGTTCCTCCTATTTTACACCTAGTAGAACTAGCTATCTTAGTTTGAATAAAGATTATATTAGCATAACCAAAAAAACATAGCAAAAAGAAAAACTTACAAGCTAGCCAAAGTTGCTATAATCAACTGCTATTACAATGGTTTTTTCATACTTCAAATCCTTCCCAAAAAGGTGTTATCATTTAAAAACTAAATGATACAAAGCGAACCATAGACATGTAAAAAAACGCTGCCCTGGTTCAAATGCTAGAAGGTGTTCAGGTGGTGTAGACATTTGACCCAATTTACCAACCATATCAACCTATGCGCCACAAAACAACCCCACTCCACTAAAGATTATATACATCCTTTAGTTGGAATTGATTAAATTCACTGCCGTCCCTTTAATAAGGTGCACTTAAGCTTAGAACTTAGATAGAATAGAATCCTTTTTATCAAAGTATAGAGTAGGATCTATCTGTGTTATTCAGAAATAAAAAAAAGGCCACACATGTGACCTTTTTCTAAAAAAGATATGTAAAATTATTTTACAGCATCTTTCAGTGCCTTACCTGGTTTGAATGCAGGTACTTTACTTGCTGCAATTTCGATTTCCTCACCTGTTTGTGGATTACGTCCTTTACGTGCTGCACGCTCACGTACTTCGAAGTTACCGAAACCGATAAGTTGTACTTTATCACCGTTTGCTAGTGTGTTTTGAATAGATTCAAACACGGCATCAACTGCTTTCGTTGCATCTTTCTTAGATAGCTCAGTTGCTTCAGCTACTGCATTAATTAAATCTGTCTTGTTCATGCCATTCACCTCCTCCCAAAATAGTTAGAGTATTTTAGAAATCTTTTATTTGTTACATTTGTAAACAAATCGAGCGAATATTATACATACAATGTAAAAAAATACCGCATAAATATTGTTAAAAGCTTATTCAACAACAATTCCTTTAAAAGATTATCACATAAAAATAGTGATAGCAAGAATTATTCATGAAAATATGGGAATCTTTCCTTATATTCACTTCATTTTTAGATATTTTCCACTACCCAAAGAAAGAAAAAGAATATTTTCCCATCTAGCTTATTATATCACTTGAAAATTCCAAAGAAAAGCCCACTAACATATATATGCTTAGCGGGCTTAACAATTATAGAATTATGGCAATTAGCCCACCTGAACCTTCATTAATAATCCTTTCTAATGTTTCCTTTAATTTATATCGCGCATTTTCTGGCATTAATGAAATTTTTGCTTGAATACCCTCTCTCACAATTGAACTTAAACTTCTTCCAAATATGTCTGAATTCCAAATTGACAGCGGATCATCCTCAAAGTCCTGCATTAAATAACGAACTAGTTCTTCACTTTGCTTTTCCGTCCCAATAATAGGAGCAAATTCCGATTCTACATCCACTTTGATCATATGAACCGATGGTGCAACCGCCTTAAGTCTTACCCCGAATTTAGATCCTTGACGAATAATTTCAGGTTCATCTAAACTCATATCAGCTAGAGATGGTGCTGCAATACCATATCCTGTTTGTTTCACCATTTTTAAAGCATCTGCTACCTGATCATACTCTAATTTTGCATGAGCAAAGTCCTGCATGAGCTCTAATAAATGGTCTTTTCCACGAATTTCAACACCAACTATTTCTTTCAAAACTTCATCATACAATTCATCTGGGGCATGTAAATCAATTTCTGCTACTCCTTGACCCATTTCAATCCCAGCTAGCCCAGCGCCTTCAATAAATTCAAAATCACTAAAGTGATGAACCACTCTATCAACATCTCGAAGGCGTTTAATGTCCTTTACCGTTTCCTTTACCGCTTCTTGATAATTTTCGCGAAGCCAATGTTCTTCTTTTAACACCATAACCCAACTAGGGAGATTTACATTCACTTCTAATACAGGAAACTCAAACAACGCTTCACGTAAGACAGATAAAACATCCGATTCTCGCATGCTCTCTACACTCATTGCAAGTACTGGAATATCATATTTTTCTTGCAATTTTATTCGAAATTGCTCCGTTTCAGGATGATACGGTCTTGCTGAATTCACTACCATAATGAAAGGTTTTCCTACTTCTTTTAACTCTTCAATCACTCTCTCTTCAGATTCAATATAATCCGCTCTTGGAATTTCACCGATCGTACCATCCGTTGTTACCACCACTCCGATTGTTGAATGTTCCTGAATAACCTTTCTTGTACCGATTTCAGCTGCTTCATGAAATGGAATCGGCTCTTCATACCAAGGCGTATTAATCATTCTCGGCCCATTCTCATCTTCATAACCTTTTGCTCCTGGAACTGTATAACCAACACAATCAACTAAGCGAATATTTACGTCTAACCCTTCTTCAACGTGTATAGATGCCGCTTGATTTGGTACGAATTTTGGTTCCGTTGTCATAATGGTTTTTCCAGCTGCACTTTGAGGAAGTTCATCCTGAGTACGTGCTCTTTCCGCCTCACTTGCTATATTAGGGAGCACTACTAGTTCCATAAATTTTTTTATAAATGTTGATTTTCCGGTCCTGACAGCTCCGACCACCCCTAAGTAAATATCTCCACCTGTTCTCTCAGCAATATCTTTAAAAATATCTACCTTTTCCAAGAGATTCCCTCCCATCTTTATCCTCCAGGACATACCATTCGTGTATTTTAATGAACACTATATATCTATGACGTTGTCCTATTTTCTTATGACTATGATTATGAAGTTTTTATATTTTTATGACCTTCCTATTAAGGTAAAGGAAAAAAAATATCCCTTCTCATACAATATATTTTGTAAAAGAAGGGATAGAACTATTTCAGATTAAAGTCTGGTTCATTTTTTTCATTTAGGACATAGGGTAAGGAATACGCAGGAACGAAATGGGAGCCTTCTAGTAAAACAGACCTGATATCTTCTTCGTTGACAGTCTGTATTGACATCTTATCTTCAAGTTTCATATATATATCTTGGCGATAATCTACATAAAGGTCCCCCTTTCCCGTTATCACAAATGGTAAATGAACACCGGAGAAAGGACTTACCACGAAAGGATCTTCTTTATAGCCTAATTTTGCGAAATCCAGCGTATACACATTATCTCCAATTAGCTCTTTCATTGGGGGATAGCCTTGGGAGCGAATCCTCATTTGTATTTCTTTAATTTTTTCTGGAATTCTAAGGTCTATTAACTTCACTGTTGGATTTTCTTCTACATCAATTAAAACATATTGAAATATGCCACCTTTTTCAAAGGAATTACTAGGTGATGAAGCCATATATCGAGGTACTATTTTTGAAAAATCAATAGGATATTTTCGATACACTGGTGTGTCATGTTCTTTCGTTTTAATCGGCAATAATCCATTTTCTTCCTCTTTAAACTGATTTATTGCTGCTTGAACAGATTCAATTTGTTCTTCATATGGTATTTGATTTTGTGCTAATTGCTCTTCTGGATACAAACATCCTGATAAAAGAACCAACACCATCATTGAGACAAATGCTTGAGAAAACCGTTTCATTATTATACTCCTTTGAACCTCATTATCCGGTAGGGCCACTAAAAACAATATATATCATCGTCAACCCACCAATAAACATGAAAAAGTAGGCGATAAGAGCTGTAAAAAACTTTAAAAGTTTAGATGAAAACTTGTACCTACTCAAATAAATAATTAAGATTGAAAAAAACATAAAACCCATGGAGGCAAAAGATATCCACATTTTTGTCATTGATGACATTACTTAATACCCCTTTCTTTTTATCGATATGTATTATACCACATATCTAATTTCATCGTTTATTTCAAAAGAAAATCACCTTTATAACTGAATTTTCAATTATTCTGCTCAAGTTCCCTAGTCATTTACTACCAAAAAAGACGTAATCAAGCTTGGCTGTATGGTTTCCAAAAAAAATGAAGCAAAGGGGGCGCTTTGCTTCAATCCTAACATTATGACTTTACCCATCCTGACTTTCAGCCTTATTGCATTTACTACACTTGCATAGTATGCGTAAAATCGAATGTTGGCAACAGCTAATTTCCTAAACAAAGTTCTTGCATAATAGATTCGGTGCATTTCAATTACTGTCATGTTAGAGGCAGTAAATATAAAATCCTCCTCGATAAGACAGGTATCATGCCACTAATTACTCCAATGAAACATTAAGATACTATACTGTCACCTAAGGTTAAATACGACCGAACAATTATTTTTCTTCCATGAATTTGTATAATTCTTCCATTTCATGCTTTTTGTTTCTTCCCATTAGATTATCTAATGCGTGTTTAGGGTCTTCTCCCTCAAATAGGACGTTATAAAGCGCTTCCGTTATTGGCATATTCACTTCGTATTTTTTAGCTAATTGATGTGCTGCCTTCGTTGTCCGAACACCTTCAACGACCATCCCCATATTTTCGAGCACTTCTTCTAACCTGTACCCTTTACCGAGCATATTGCCTGCTCGCCAGTTTCGAGAATGTACGCTTGTACAAGTAACGATTAAATCCCCTATACCAGTCAAACCGGAGAACGTTAATGCATTGGCTCCCATTTTAGTACCAAGTCTAGCAATTTCTGATAAACCTCTCGTAATAAGCGCTGCCTTTGCATTGTCACCGTACCCTAAACCATCCGTTACTCCTGCAGCCAATGCAATAATGTTCTTTAAAGCTCCACCTATCTCCACTCCTACTATATCAGGATTCGTATACACACGAAAATGTTGATTCATAAAGAGATCCTGAACCATTTCCGCAGCTTCAATGTTTTTCGATGAAGCTGTTACTGTAGTAGGGTGGCGTAGACTCACTTCCTCAGCATGACTTGGTCCAGAAAGAACAACAACGTCCTTTCTATTCTTCGCATCCATTTCTGCTTCAATCATCTCACTAATACGTAAATGCGAGTCTGGTTCGATTCCTTTACTCACATGGACAATAGTGAGTGGCGCCTCTTGTACTTTTTGAACATTGGCCACTACTTCTCTTATAGCTTTTGTCGGTACGGCTAGCACAACCGTTTCTACTCCGTTTATAGCCGATTGTAGAGATACATACCCTTTAATATTGTGAGGAAGGGTAATATCAGGAAGATATTTACTATTCATATGTTTATCGTTAATCTCTTGAATATGGTCTTCATTATTTCCCCATAAACGAACAGAATGTCCATTATCGGCTAACACAAGTGCTAGAGCTGTCCCCCAACTCCCTGCACCTAACACTGTTACTACTTTTTTTGCCTGTACCATTACATCACCTGCTTTTTTATTTTCTTGCTCTTGGAATTATTTTTATTGGTGTTCCTTCAAAGTTAAAAGTATCACGAATTCGGTTCTCAAGAAAGCGTTTATATGAAAAATGTAATAATTCAGGTTCATTTACAAAAACGACAAATGTAGGAGGCTTCACTGCAACTTGTGTTGCATAATAAATCTTAAGACGCTTCCCATTATCAGTTGGGGTTGGATTCATTGCAACCGCATCCATGATTACATCATTCAGTACACTAGACTGAATGCGAAGTGAATGGTTTTCACTTGCCATATTAATCATTGGTAGGAGAGTATGCAAACGTTTCTTCGTTTTAGCTGACAAGAAAACAACTGGTGCATAGCTTAAAAATTGAAAATGCTCTCGAATATTCTCTTCAAAGTTCTTCATTGTCTTTTCATCTTTTTCTATTGCATCCCACTTATTCACTACAATGACAATTCCTCGACCCGCTTCGTGAGCATAGCCTGCAATTTTCTTATCTTGCTCCCTAATACCTTCTTCTCCGTTCAATACAATTAGTACAACATCAGAACGATCGATAGCGCGCAAGGCACGTAAGACACTGTATTTTTCAGTAGACTCATATACCTTTCCTTTTTTTCTCATTCCTGCGGTATCGATAATTACGTATTCTTGGTCTTGGTATGAATAAGATGAATCTACTGCGTCTCTAGTTGTCCCTTCAATATCACTTACAATGACTCGTTCTTCTCCAAGTATCGCGTTAACTAACGAAGATTTTCCAACATTCGGACGACCGATTAACGAGAATTTAATTACTTCTTCACCGTATTCGTTTTCACTTTTATTCGGAAAATGATTAACGACTTCGTCCAACATATCACCTAAGCCAACACCATGAGAACCTGAGATTGGATAAGGCTCTCCAAAGCCTAATGCATAAAAATCATATACCATTTCACGCATATCTGGATTGTCTACTTTGTTAACAGCTAAAACAACTGGTTTCTTTGAACGATATAAAATTTTTGCTACTTCTTCATCAGCTGCTGTTACACCTTCACGTCCATTTGTCATAAAAACAATGACATCTGCTTCATTAATAGCAATTTCAGCTTGCTGGCGAATTTGCTCTAAAAATGGTTCATCCCCTATATCAATACCACCTGTGTCAATGATATTAAATTCATGAGTTAACCACTCTCCACTACTATAAATTCGGTCTCTTGTCACACCTGCTACGTCTTCCACAATTGAAATTCTTTCTCCAACTATTCGATTAAAAATTGTTGATTTTCCAACATTGGGCCTACCAACAATCGCAATGACTGGTTTCGACAAAATGTCTCACCCTTTCTCTAACACAATATATTTTTAGCGTTTCTTTTTAAATTATTATTTTCTGAATCAATTTCCCTTATTATAAAAAGAAGCCCTTCCAAGTAAGAAGGGTTAACTACATTATTCTAACAGTAAATGAGTATTCTAGCAATCTTCATTCATTAATGCTTCACAATGACATAAAGGTCATCCGTTAATTCGTGAGCAATCCCATCCAAAATCGCTTCTAAATTTGCCGCTATTTTTTCACATTCTGTTGTTGTGTCGCAGTGAAATACGGCCGTACCACTAGGAACTTTATTAGGATTTGTTGTTATGGCGGCTAAAATATATTTTTCTACATTCATTTTAGCTTTCTTCCTTTCTTATTTGCTTTAGACTCTGTTGGCATTCGAATCGCGTTTTCTAAGGTTGGCACCTGCTGAAGTATGGCGATCGCCTTTTCAACGTCTTTTTCTTGAGGAAGGACAAAAACCCCGACTCTACCATCGTCTAAATCTCTTTTAGCTAAAGGGACTAAAGCTGGAGTGCCAGAGTCTCGATATACCCCAAGCGCAGTAGAAATATCATGTAAAATAGCCTGACGCTGACCTAGATTTGCAATAGTAGACCTTGCATTAAAGTTGATTGGTTTTAATAAAAATCCCATTCCATACCGTAATACTTCTTCTTGTCGTTCTTTTAAACCAATATTCATGATGTATATATCATCTACATACAGTCCTGGCCCTTCAAATCGAGGTTCTATGTATTCAATTTCAACAATATCTTTTAACCTTCCACCTGACATTAACTTTCTAGACAAAAACAGCGCCAATAACCCGAAAAATAAAGCAGCATATACATTCCATGCCAAATAAGCAAACGTTGTGATAAATGATGTAAAGATAACTAAATAGTTTCGACTTTCAAAAGCAAGAGCTACTCCTTCAATGTAGGTTGCTCCTCTCGGAACTAATTCATAGGCATCAAGTTCTGTTAATGTGTTCCTTTCCATATTCCGAACATCCCTAAATTGTGATGCTGCTAAGGTTAAAAAAGTGATAGCTGTAAACTCTTCTTCCATTATCGCGGGAACAGCTACTGTCCCAAGTCCAGCAGCAATAAATCCTAATGCGATATGAATAATTTTCCCATGAAGATAGGTAGGGTACTGCCGGTAGTCTGTTCGAAGCATATACATTCTAGTAAAGGTACCAATAACAACACCGAACATAATGGGATAGACATATTCATTCATAATTGGTTTGTTTTCTCCTTTTCCATTGGAATTTTTAACTGCAACCTCTGAATTAATGAGGAAAGGTACGTAATAGAAAATGAAAAGATAATGGTTATATATATAACATCCAAAAAGGACTTATCTCCTACAGCATGTGAGAGGCCATATGGCGCAAGTGTATTATAGGCTAGCACCTCTCCTAACATTCCACCACCAATGAGTGCAATAGGCCATTGATTATTTCTTTTATAAAATAACAAATATAGAATGATAGCCAGAAGCAATGCCAATAATAAACTCCTGTCAAAAATTATCCATATTGGGTCGTATACTTCAATAAATCTAAACCCAGCATAGAAACAACCTATCGTCCATACAGAGATAAGTAAAAATAGTTTTTCATCTAGGGAATAATTAGCTAATACGATGAATAAAAAGATTCCCATTATAATAAAAGGTCCATTGAAAATCATATTACCGATCATCACTTTATAAGGTGAGACAATGATTTGTGCGAGCGAAAAGCTTGCTATCATAAATCGGTACGGTTTGTTTTTGTCTAAAATAAAAGTTGCAAATACCCATATAAACCAAATAGACCATAGAAACATATAACCTTCCATACTTTACCTCCTCCCTTACCATTATGGGAAACGAAAAGGTAAATCATTCATGTATAAAGTGATTTATAACGCGAGATTTTAAAGAGAGGAGGTGTCAAAGGTGGGAAAAGATCGCCAAGAAAGAAAATTAAAGAAAAGTAACAGAGTTGAATCAGATCGGGACCAAGCTCTTCATTATAAAGGAGCCACACGTTTAGATACACCTGAAGAAGCTAGAAATGACCAAAAAGCTTAAGAAATGGAGCCATCTCAAAACGATGAATTGAGATTGTGATGAACAAAAAGACGGTTAAGGAGGCTTTCTCCTTAACCGTCTTTTTGTTCATCATTCCGCTGCCGACGACTGAATTTTTCTGGCTTAAACCCTCGGGCTTGTAACCAATGATAGCTGTTACCTGATATAACTAAAGGCACGGTGTTCAATTTGTGAATATTCGTCACACCTAGAGCGCACATCATCATTCGTAAATCTTGGTGAAATATATTTATTTCATCTATTAGATCCTTCAGGGATCTTTCTAATAATAGCTTCAATAAATACCCTGCCATTCCACCTGCGTTCGCTCCTAGTGCTAGCGATTTTAATAAATCAAGAGGGGATTGAATACCTCCAGAAGCAATGACGGTTCTCGAAGTAGTAGACGTGGCTTCAATTATAGATATTGGTGTAGGAATCCCCCAATCATCGAAATAGCTCATCCTTCTTTCCCTACGTGAATTTTCAATTTTAGCAAAATTCACTCCACCATACCCACCGACATCGAAAGCGATTGCCTCACTTGTCTCTAATAAACGAATTGTTTCTGAGCTCATCCCAAAGCCTGTCTCCTTTATAATGACAGGAACCTCCAATTGAGAAGCAATCTTTTGAATTCGATCTAATGAACCTTTAAAGGAACGGTCCCCTTCTGGCATCGCTAACTCTTGAATGACATTGAGGTGAATTTGTAATGCATCCGCACCAATCATTTCAACAACATCTCGCGCCTGTGAGACTGTAGCTTCACTACCAATATTAGCAAATATTACACCATTCGGATTGGTTTTCCTAACAATTTCAAACGTTTTTCGTTCCTTAGGATCCTTTAACGCAGACATTTGCGAACCAACAGCAAGCGCCAATCCGGTTTCCTTTGCAGCAAGCGCTAAATCATGGTTAATTTTGAGCGTTTCTTCCCCTCCACCACCAGTCATCGCATTGATGAAAATTGGCGAACTTAATAAAAGTTCGCCAATTTTAGTACTTAAATTTATATCCGATACAGATGTATTCGGTAAACTGTGGTGTACAAAAGCTATGTCGTCAAATCCAGCTTGTCGGCTTTGTCCCGTTGTTAATGCGTACTGGATATGCTCTCGTTTTCTATCTGATCTGGACAACTTCATCACCATTATTTTAAGTCTTTTAATTTATCACCAATCATTTCACCAAGTTGAAAGCCTGAGTTTTCTTCAGGTAAATCGAATTTCTCTTCAACCTGTGGTGCTTTCTCTTCAAGATCTTTAATGCTTAAAGATAGTCTCTGTTCACTTTCATTCACATCTAATACTTTTACTTTTACAGTTTGCCCTTCTTGAAGCACTTCATGTGGAGTACCAATATGTTTATGTGAAATTTGAGAAATATGAACAAGACCTTCTACTCCTGGGAAGACTTCAACAAATGATCCATAAGAAACGAGACGTTTTACAACTCCCTCTAGCACCTCACCACGAGGAGCTTTTTCAGCAATATTAGTCCAAGGTCCAGGAAGAGTTTCTTTTATTGAAAGAGAAATACGCTCATTATCGCGATCAACGGATAAGACTTTTACACTTACCTTTTGACCTTCTTCAACCACATCAGAAGGTTTTTCTACGTGACCGTGTGAAAGTTGAGAAATATGAACTAAGCCGTCAACTCCACCGATATCAACGAACGCACCAAAATCTGTAATACGTTGAATAGTACCTTCAAGCTCTTGGTTAGGTTTAAGTGAATCAAGAACTTGTTTTTTCTTCTCTTCTTTTTCCACTTCAACTACAGCACGGTGAGAAAGGATAAGTCTATTCTTTTCTTGATCGATTTCAACAATTTTAAATGTTAAGGACTTTCCTTTATAGTCAGTGAAATCCTCTACGTAATAGTCCTCTACAAGAGATGCTGGAACAAATCCACGCACGCCTAAATCTACCACTAATCCACCTTTAACAACATCCTTTACTTCCGCCTCAAAAACTTCGCCGGTTTCAAAACGTCTATGCATTTCTTCCCATGCTTTTTCAGCATCAACTTTACGTTTTGATAATACAAGAAGCTCTTCTTCAACCTTTGTAACAATAAGGTCTAACACGTCTCCTTCTTGGACGGAATCGGATGCTTTTTCAATATGAAGACTAGATAGTTCACTAATTGGAATGATCCCATCTATTTTACTTCCTTCAACATCAACGAGCACTTGCTTTTCTTCAACCTTTGTAACAGTTCCTTTAACTTTTTCGCCAACTTCTAGATTTTTCACTTCTACTTGATTCATGTCTTCTGACATATGTACTCCTCCTTAATCCATAACTACTCTTAGGATAGATGTGCATACTTCCACATACATCTCCTAGAAAATTCTTCTTTCTATTAACTTCTAATATTTGAAGGTATTTGTCAAGCAGGAATCACTTACGAATATTGTCTAATTAAGTCGCCTATATGATTCATAATTACTTCTGTTACTTCTTCAGCACTAGCTTTGCTTTCCCGATAAGGCTCCATATCAATCGGCTTACCATAAACCACCTTCAATTTCCGAAAGGGCTTATAAGGACCAATAATGGCACAAGGGACAACATGGGCCTTTGTACGTAAAGCAAAAAAACCTGCTCCAGCTAATCCTTTTCCTAATTTCCCTGTTTTATTTCGTGTTCCTTCTGGGAAAAGCCCCAACACATTTCCTTCTTTCAATGCTTTTAAACCCGTTCTCAAGGCTTCCCTATCACTCATCCCTCGCTTAACTGGGAATGCGTGTAAGTTCTTGATAATCTTCCCTAGAACCGGAACATCAAATAACTCAGCTTTAGCCATAAAGGAAACAGGTCTAGGAGCAGTAATCCCGACAACAGGTGGGTCTAAAGTTTCAATATGATTTGAGCAAAGTAGTACTCCACCATCTTTAGGGAAATGTTCTTTACCAATAACTTCGATGCGATATAAAGGGGAAAATACTCCTTTTACTACACCTTTTGCAAATGTGTAAAAATTCACGCGTTCTCTTTCCTTTCCAAAACCAAGTTCATTATTTTTCCGACAACCCCTTGAATCGAAAGAGAGGTCGTATCAATCTCTATCGCATCCTCAGCTTTTTTTAATGGAGATATTTCTCTTTCAGAATCTAGTTTATCACGTTTTGCAATCTCTTCTTTTAACTTCTCCAAATCTGATGAAAACCCTTTAGAAATATTCTCTTCATGACGTCTTTTTGCTCTTTCTTCCACACTAGCAAGTAAAAATACTTTAACTTCTGCATCAGGGATAACATGAGTACCGATATCCCTTCCATCCATCACTACTTTTCCTTTACTCGCAAGAGCTTGTTGACGCTTCACCATTTCTCTTCTTACTAATCCGTGCTTCGCCACAATTGATACTGAGTTTGTCACTTCATTCGTACGAATTTCATCTGTGACATTATGACCATCTAAAAATACTAACTGAGTCTCTTTACCCGGTTGAAGTGAAATAACTGACTCATGAATAAGGTCAGCCATTAATGACTCATCGTGCACATTAATTTTTTCTTTAATTGCCTTATAAGTAAGAGCACGATACATAGCACCTGTATCAATATATATATAAGAAAGACTTTCAGCTAAAATCTTTGCAACAGTACTTTTACCAGCGGCAGCAGGACCATCGATTGCTATACGTAAATTTTGTGACATAATTCTCCACCTACTATTTTTATTTTTAATGTAATCAAAACTTGTATCATTTTATCATAATTTGAAGCACTCTGTAAGGAGCTTTGATCATACATAAGAAAAAGACAGGATCACCTGTCTCTACTGCCATTAATCGTTTCAATAATTTCTCCATGATCCATCGTATTGACACCTTCGTAATAGGTTATTTTTTGAAGTATCGTCATAGCTGGCCATTGATGAACTAAAATTTGAACGATAATTAAAATGATGAACTGCATAGTAATGATTTTTAGTAATATTCGATCAATATGTCTCATACTTTTTTCCTTTTTTAACTAGTATAAAACAAAATGACAGGCTTTATTCATCATTCAAGCAAGCCCTTTTTACGAAGAATAAGCTGTCGTTCAAAGCAATATCTCATGATAATCTGTTTTGAAGTCTCATTAAGGTTTAAAAATTGAACAGACACTAGCTGGCGATTTCCCTTGTCAAGAAAACGAACCGTTTTTCCATCAATCGTTAAATAATGGTACTCACCTGTTTGCATGGGAAGCACGAGTAATAGTTTGACGAAATTCTTTTCTTTCATTTCAATATCATTCGGGATGATCAACACACAACCACCTGCACTAATATCCTCAGTAAGTGTCGAAAAACGTGCGGTATCATTTACTGTAACAGACACATCGATACTTGCATCTACTCTTACGTACTCTCTGCGTTGAATTTTCATCAGTTGACTGTCGCCAGGATAACGTAAAATAATCATTGGTATATTTTTCTTCACTCTTCCTAAAACTTCTGTGTCAAATATGTACGGGACATTATCGATTACCATCTTCACCTTTAATTGAGTGCCATCAATCAAATAAACAGTCCTGCCAGTCTCTTGATTAATTGGGTAATCGATATAGACTGTCCCTTTATTTTCTTCTACTATTTTACACCTATATGACTCTTGTTTTTCTGAATGAATAAGATCTAACGATATAGAAGCACCAATTTTAAACATTCTACTCACACACCCTATTTTTTCAAAGCATCGTTTTACCTATTATTTATTATGGCATGTTTTTTAATAATTGGCTACATTCTAACATTCTAATGAAATGGACATCATTGTTATACTACATCCTCATAAATCGGCTCAGCATTTTGAAGTTTTTCTACTTTTTCCTCAACACCCGTTTCACTATTAATAAAGATTCGATACGTATCATTATTAAGCGTACCCATAAACTCGAAACAGAGAACTTCCTCATTTAAATCATTAACAATTACGGCTAATCCATCTTGTAATATTGTAACACTTGGGTTAATCTGTTCTTTCGCTTTTTCTTTTGTAAGAACAGGGGCAGGTAACTCTCTAGCTTTATTATTTGTCAAATAGTCATCAGCAGAAAAACCAATTACCTCACCATTATCAAGTGCCACTTTCATTTTAATCGTATCTGGATAAATTCTAACATTGTCGATTTTTGTTACAAATGAAAAGACCCCGATACTATCGTACTGTGCACTTTCAAATAAATCCAAGTCTTCGAAATCGTATTCTTTTAAAAATTCAGCCGCCTTTTCGGTTGCTTCATTTAAGCTCATATTTGAATTAGTTACATCTCGATTATTGATATACCATATTGGATACCCACCTTTTTTTGTCACATCCATGCTCACCTCAACATTATCGTCGGATAATAATGAGACGCTATAAAAACCATAATTAGATCCTTTACCGTTTTCAGTTACTCTTTGTTCTTTAATATTGTTTAAAGAAGTAAACTTTTTCGTTATGTTTAACGCTTCTTCTTTGTTTATTTCTTTTCCTTCCAATTTCTCTAAGTTCTCTATTCGTTTTTGGGCATTTAGAAAAGTAGTTCCTCCTACATCTGTTTCATCATACCCTTCCACTTTTTTTTCAACTGTTTTAAATCCATCAATAATTGTATTATCTTCACTTTCGTTATTCGTAGCTAATGCTAATTCAACGTCCATCCACCGTAAATTATTTTTAATGACAAGATACTGCACCTCTCTTAACTCTTTTTGGATGTCTGCACTTTGTTCATACAATTGTTCTAATATTTTATATTCGTCATCTGACAACGGATTTTGTTCTAAATTTCTCACAGCTGTTCGATAACTAAAATCCCCGATTTTCGCAAGAAATTCTTCCGTTTTGTTAAATGGAAGTAATGTAAGTGGAAGCTGTCCTACTTCACTATGTGCTTCTGAAGTAATTCGCCAAACATCTGCAAGTGCAGGCGAGAGTGATTTTTGCGAATTCATAGCTAACGTTGTTCCGATTTTATCATTTAGCAAATCCATTTGATACGTTAAATCATGAAAAGCTCTTTGGTAGTTATTTTCTGCGTTTATTAAGATTGCATTTTTCTCTTGGTGCTCTTGAAATCCCCAGTAAGCAGTGCCTAAAACACCTATTGTTAAGATTGTAATGAGTATGCCTCTTATCATGTTTTGAACACCTCTCTAATTACAGAATATGTGCTTTCCAATTTTTTTGATTTGTGGTCTTGTCCATATCCATTTACTCGTAGCTGTATCAGGATTAAAATAATAGATTGCATTTTCAGAAGGGTCCCATCCATTAATTGCATCCACAACTGCTTTTTTAGCTTTTTCATTCGGCGTTAACCATATTTGTCCATCTGCAACAGCTGTAAAAGCACGCGGCTCAAAAATAACTCCAGAAACCGAGTTGGGAAATGACTGACTTTCAATCCGGTTTAAAATGACGGCTGCAACCGCAACTTGACCATCATACGGCTCTCCTCGTGCTTCGCCATAGACAGCATTAGCCATAAGTTGAATATCGTTTTGCGAAAAACCCTTCGGTGTATTAACCGCCGTGCTCTTCCCTGTATTTTGATTTGCCTGATCTGTTTGCCTCTCATATTTTGATGCTTTCGTAAGCTTTTCTTTCGTCGTAGCCCCCACTAACCCATCGACCTCTAACCCAAATTCTGATTGAAAGTTCCTCACAGACCAATAAGTCCCCCAACCAAAAACACCATCAACCTTCCCTTTATAAAACCCAAGGTGCCGCAGACGTTCCTGTAGTTCAATTACATCTTCACCTGTTGCTCCCTTTTGAATCACTTGATTTGAAAAAGCGCGAACAGGCGAATGCTGAGGTGTGTAAGATAATGTCGCAGTTACGAATAGTAGCATTAACAAAACTGAAAATGTTTTCATGCGCTTCTTATTCATCTCAATTCCTCCATTATTATGAAATCGATAATAGTTTTTGTAATGGAGTCTCAATTATTCAAGTAAATAATAGCGTCACTATATTACAAGACTTATTATCATTTTCTTGAAGAAAGGAAACTAAGAACACAATAGCCGAGCCCAATTAAATGAAAACGTAAATTAGAGTTTCGTGACAATTTATTTTTTCATGATTGGGCGAAATTGAATGAGCTAAATACTTTCTTGCTTCTAAAAGTTGACTTAACATTTACAAGGAGGCTTCTTTTACTTTTAAAAAACTTCAGTTGAAGGAACGGGTTTTCGTTAAGGATAGGAAACCTTAAACCACAGCCAAATTAACAAAAAAACCCATACCTAGTGTGGTACTGGGTTTCTATTTTTCAGGAGGTTCTGTTTTATACAACCTAACTTGCCTAAATAATTTCACCTATTTTATTATCCCCCCAAAAACTACCTCCTAATTACTTGAGTGAGTGATACCCCATTACATACACTTCTTATTTCACTACCTGACCGTTAACCAGATAAATCGTCACAATAGAGTCATAATAATAGTGCTCAGCCGTAACAGAATATTAAGTAACCAATCAATTAGTACCTTCATTTGCCCTTCATTTTTGTTGGACAAGGGGAATTATTCACTAGCCGTTGATATAACTATAAATAAAGCAGGTCTAATTTACTTACAAATTAGCCTGCTATCTTCATTGCTATTTATTTTTTTAAATTAAAATATGAAAACAGATTCATTATTGATAAAATGAAGAATCTTTTTTTACAGGATATTGTTCCTTTTTATTGGTGAGAAGATGAGCTATTTTTACTTTTCTCATGCCTAACCACCATAAAAAGAGCATGAATGGAACCATCATATATTCCCATTCTAAAAAGTTACTTACTAAAATGAAGTCATATGTTCCATGTAATATTATCGGAATAAAAAGAGAAAAGATAACCCATATTTTCCTTGATGGAGTAGAATGTAGATTTTTCCCAATATAGTATCCCATAATCACCCCTAATAGGGCATGACTCGAAACTGGAAGTAAAGCTCGACCAAACGCATAGCTCACACCATAGTTAAATAAATAGAGTATGTTCTCAACAGAAGCGAATCCAAGGGAAACGCTTGCACCATAAACAATGCCGTCATATGGATCGTCAAACTTTACTGACTGGACAACAATAAAAAATAGCACAAACCATTTAAAAAACTCTTCTAACAATGCGGCTGAAAAAAATGCTTCCCCTAAAGGAGAACTCACGATTCCTTCTGCTCTTAAAATATGCTGAATAAACATTATCGGGAACGTTAATAACGCCCCGTACATGAATGTTCTAAAAACAGATTGAATTGGTTCTTGACTATATTGATCCTTTAAATATATATAGCTTAAAAAAGCTAAGCCAGGCGCAATGCCAGCTGATAAAATCACTAGCATTTGATTGTCCTCTTTTCTTCTCGTTTTCTTCATCGTATCATGTAAAGGAGAGAATGAAAATAATCAAATGACAATTCTATAATTTAGGAGCGATTACTTGTGAAAAAACGAATATTGCTATTACATACAGGTGGAACTATTTCCATGATGGAAGATGAGACCACAGGATCAGTACTCCCTAGTGAGAAAAATCCATTAACCTCTCAGTTGAATAGATTAAACGAAGTTGCTCACATTATCGAAAAAGAGCCACTTCACGTTCCTTCTCCTCATATCACCCCTAAAGATATGCTTATGCTTAAGGAACTAATTGAAGAGAGTTACAAACAAAACCAAATTGATGGAGTTGTCATCACTCATGGAACGGATACGCTTGAAGAAACAGCCTATTTCTTAGATTTAACAGTTCCTCTTTCTATTCCTATTGTGTTGACTGGTGCAATGAGATCAAGTAATGAGATTGGTTCTGATGGGCTTTATAATTTAATTTCTTCACTAAAAGTGGCTATAAGTAATGACGCTAATAATAAAGGGGTTCTTGTCGTTTTAAATGATGAAATTCATACAGCTAAAAACGTGACAAAAACCCATACGAGTAATGTCGCTACTTTTCAAAGTCCACAATATGGACCAATAGGGATTGTGACAAAAAGAGGAGTATTCTTTCACCATCAGCCAGTTACAAATGAAAAGTATCACAATATAAAGGTCGAACATAAAGTCGGCTTATTAAAAGCCTATGCCGGTCTAGAGTCTGATATATTAAAAGCTATTAAGGATAGTGGGTACGAAGGCTTAGTATTAGAGGCATTGGGACAAGGTAATTTACCCCCATCTTCTATTGAAGGGATATCACACCTAATTCAGGGGGGCATCCCTGTCATTCTTGTTTCAAGATGCTTTAATGGCATTGCTCAAGATGTTTATGGGTATGAAGGTGGTGGAAAGGATTTAAAAGAATTAGGAGCTATCTTTTCAAATGGCTTAAATGGTCAAAAGGCACGAATTAAACTGCTAATTGCGCTATCACAAACGAAAGACTTAAATGAAATTAACAAATTCTTCCAAAAATAAGTGAGGTTGTTCTATTCAAAAAAGGGCGTCTAATAGTCGATTGTTCAACTATTAAACGCCCTTTTTTATTATTTTTTCTCGTTCTTCCTATTCGTTAGATCTTTTTGAATATAACGGGCAATTTGCCCACCATGAAAACGACCATTTTCTATAAAAATCTCATTCGCGTTGTTTCCGGCTGCAATGACACCAGCAATAAAAATTCCAGTAACATTTGTTTCCATCGTTTCTTCGTTAAATCTAGGTCTTCCTGTCACTGAATTAATATTTACTCCCATTTTTTGTATAAAACTGTGGTCAGGATGATAACCAGTCATGGCAAAAACAAAGTCATTTTTTATAGAATACTCTTCATCATTAACCATATAGACAATTTCTTGTTCGGTAATTCCCTTAACTGTAGCATTAAATTCCATTTTCACTTCACCGCTACGAACTAATGCGTCAAATTCAGGTAATACCCACGGCTTTATACTAGGACTGTATTCACTCCCTCGGTATAATACTGTTACTCTTGCACCAGATTTATGAAGCTCGAGAGCTGCATCAACCGCAGAGTTTTTCCCACCAATAACAACAACATCTGTATCAAAATAAGGATGGCCTTCATGAAAATAGTGATGAACCTTTTCTAGTTTCTCACCAGGAATATTCATATAATTAGGCGAGTCGTAATATCCAGTTGCAATGACAACATATGGAGTATTATAGACACCCTTCGTTGTCACAACGTCAAATATTTCATCCTTTTTTTCCACTTTCATTACTTTTTCAAAGCGGTTAATTCGTAAATCTTTATATTTAGCAACTTCTCGATAATACGCTAATGCTTGATTTCTCTTTGGTTTTCTATCTTCGATTATAAATGGAACATCCCCAATCGCCAGTTTTTCACTTGAACTGAAAAACGTTTGATGAGTTGGGTAATGATAAATCGAATTTACAATATTCCCCTTTTCGATAATTAACGGATTAAGTCCTATTTCTTTTAGTGAGATTGCTGCAGCCATACCACATGGACCCCCACCGACGATAATACAATCTTGATAAGACATACTTTTCACTCCTTGGTGATTACCAACAAAAGAACCTGCTTTTGTTTCACTCTTAATACTTTTCTACTTCCATAATAATAGGAGATTTTCGAAGAAGTTTCAATCATGAGCTAATGATAAAAAAATATAATTTATATATATTTCTACAGCACTCATGATTATTCATAAAAACACATTCAACAAGGTGTTTTTTCATCATTTCGATATTTCCCTTTTTAAATATATTATAAAAAAGCTATGATGAAATTTGCTCCATCATAGCCATCTCGTACAATTATATTATTGCGGTGATAGTAAAACCTGTCAATGATAACGATCATTATTGACTAACTATTTTATATCCAGCCTCTGAATCTAGAGGCCTCAGCCATTTTCCTTACACCTACCATATAGGCAGCTAGTCTCATGTCGACACGACGGTTTTGTGAAAGGGTATAGACGTTCTCAAAACCTTTACAAATGACCTTCTCTAATTTTGCTTCCACTTCTTCATCGGTCCAATAATACCCTTGATTATTTTGTACCCACTCAAAGTAAGAAACCGTTACCCCACCAGCCGAGGCTAAAACATCTGGTACAAGCAAGACCCCTCTATCTGATAGTATCTTTGTTGCTTCTAGCGTAGTTGGACCGTTAGCAGCCTCCACTACAATACTGGCTCGGATATTATGAGCATTTTCATCGGTAATTTGATTCTCAATTGCTGCTGGAACTAAAATGTCACAATCTAATTCCAATAATTCCTTATTCGTTATTGTATTATCAAACAATTTCGTAACAGTTCCAAAACTATCTCTTCGGTCTAGAAGATAGTCAATATCTAATCCATCCTTATCATATAAACCACCATATGCATCCGAAATACCAATCACTTTTGCACCTGCATCGTGCATAAATTTCGCTAAAAAGCTACCCGCATTTCCAAACCCTTGGACAACTACTCTAGCTCCCTTAATCTCAATTCCTTTTTTCTTTGCAGCTTCCCGAATGCATATCGTTACGCCTTTTGCTGTCGCGGATTCCCGACCGTGTGAGCCTCCTAAAACGAGCGGCTTCCCTGTAATAAAACCCGGTGAATTGAATTCATCTATTCGACTATATTCATCCATCATCCAAGCCATAATTTGTGAGTTTGTAAAAACATCTGGAGCGGGAATATCTTTCGTTGGGCCAACGATTTGACTAATGGCTCTGACATACCCACGACTTAATCTTTCCAATTCACGGAAAGACATATTGCGTGGATCGCAAATGATTCCTCCTTTACCGCCCCCATACGGAAGATCGACAATTCCACACTTTAAACTCATCCATATGGACAAGGCTTTCACTTCAGTTTCAGAAACATTTGGGTGGAAACGAATCCCACCTTTAGTTGGACCCACAGCATCATTATGCTGTGCACGGTATCCAGTAAACACTTTTACATTCCCATCGTCCATACGAACGGGAATTTTAACCGTTAACATACGCAATGGTTCTTTCAGTAATTCATATACTTCATTTGGATATCCTAATTTTTCTAGTGCATTATGTATAACTGTTTGAGTTGAAACTAAAACATTATGCTTTTCATTTCTCATTTGGTCTGCATCTTTCCCGGTTCCCATTATAAGTAAACCTCCCAGTATCATCAATCCTGGCGTAAATGCGCCTTTCAAGACATAGTATACACTTTCTCCAATCAACTGAAAAGAAAAATTGATTAAAGATGCCACACGTTTTGAAAACGCTTTCTCTTATGTCTGGCCCCTACACTCTCCTAAGTTAACCACTAGATTGATAAATCGTCTTTTATAGCGCTCACCCCCGACCCATCATAACGGATGAAATAAAAGAAGCCCTTCTTGGACTTCAATGAATATGCTTTATAATGAAAGAGTACACAACGACTCCTTTATAACCAACATAGCGATGTTTTTAATGTAGTGAAAAATAATCCCTAACCATTTGACACGCCGAATGTTCTATAATCTTATTACCATATTCATTTAATATCGATAAAGTAGTAGTCCCTTCTTCACCATACTCTTTTAAGAGAGCCTCTAATCCAACTGAAGGTACTGGCGGAAGGAGGAACGATAAATAAAAATTATCTTGATAATGATAAAGAGTACTAATCCCGTAATCAATTTGATGCAATCTGTGGGACAGACTTATTACGTCCTCGAAGGAAGATAATTGAACAATAAGAGCACATTCTTCTGTCATTAAATCCGGACATACCCCTTCTTCATCCTTACGGAAATCATAATTCTCTAACGATTCAATTGTAAATAGCAGTATCAACTCTACACTTGTTAGGGAAAGAATTTCGACAGTGACAATTTCCTCCCATTCTACCCCAAATTGACGTGCTGCTGTTTCCATTAATTCCTCAAATAAATTATGCCAAATATCAGATTCCTTCCATAACTCCTCTTCTAGCAAGCCTTTCTCTTCTAATTCTTCAATAGTAATGGAAAAACGAATCTGGTTTTGTTTAATACGTTCCAGCCTCATAAACCGCCCTCCCTAACTAAGATTCTTTGTTCATCTTATGTTTAAGCAGGGAAAAGGTGCGCTAAAGCTTTGACTAGGTCGAAGAAAAAAGTGTCAGTAAATTATGTGAAGAATACGCATTATTTCTTCAATCATTTACTAACTGTAATAACATGTACCTCTGGTTTCGCTCCTAACCTCATCGGAATTCGTCTAGTTCCATATCCATTACTGACTAATAACTTAGTTTGAGGCAAGTGATAAACTTGTCCAATCCTATATATGCCAAGTGGACCAACACGTATTTGTCCTCCATGTGTATGTCCGCTTAACAATAAGTCAATCCCCTGCTCTTTTCTAATAAAGGATACTGCATCTGGGTTATGGCTTATTAATATATTACACCTATTTACTTTTACATATCTTAACGACTGACGCCAATCAACTTGTCCATATTGAAGATCGTCAACACCAATAAGAGTAACTTCCCCATCAGATAATTTCCATTCTATAGAAGTGTTTTTAAGAATCAACACATCCATTTTAATAAGAAGTTGTTCCACTTTCTGTGCGTTAGCACGATAATCATTATTCCCCCAAACAAATAGTACTGGTCCCAACCTTTTCAACAATCGAAGATTTTGTTCTATTCTATTCAAAGGTACTCCTTTTTCCGTAAGATCCCCACCTATTACAACCAAATCAATATTTGCTTCATCAACTTTGCTAATGACACTTTCATCAATTGTTCTACGGTGTATGTCCGAAATAAAAAACATTCGAAAAGGTGGGCTTCCTTCTGGAAAAGAATCGACTGTAAAATGATGGTGTTTAATATTATTTTCAAAAGCTACTTGTACCATATGTATAAATACTCCTCCTGCAAGTATAAACAAACCAATGATGAAAAAAATCATATGCGTCCTCCTTGAATAATTCGAACAGAAGATATAAAACTGATTAAAAAAGATGTGCAAAACAAGAAAAAAGTGTACCCAAAAGAAATTTGACTCAAAAGATAGATTGTCGCACCATAACATACTATGAAACTATATAAACGTAAGTCTCTATACTCTCTCCCTTTTACAAAGGAAATCATCCATTTTTGCAGTAAATCTGTATAAAAAAAGAAACTCCCCATAAAAGCAAAGGAAGACGCTAAAAAGAGAACTGGATTAAACAGGAAATTTGTTATTGAATCGACTAAGTTTGTTACAAATAGCTCGTTAAGCCAAGTAATATAAAGATATCCTAACAAAGCTGCGATAAAAAGCTTTACAAAATGAGTAAACAAATAAATCCCCTCCCATATACAATATGAGAAGGGTGTGAAAGACATTCCAATCGTTTATTCATCTTCTTTTATATGAAGAATACGGAAACCTGATCGTTCTAATTTTTGAAGGAATTTGTCTATATTATCCTTTTTTTCTATTTTTAGTACAATTCTTCTAAGGAGCTTATCACTCTCGTCAAACGTTACAAGGGAAATAACAGACTCATGGAACTGTTTAATAATTTCTGCAAGCCTTGAAATTCTACCCTCTGTTTCAACCGATGTAAAAGTAATGCGAATACCTTTTCTTTGCATTCCAAAAGCGCTTTGAAATTGATCCATGACATCCGAACGAGTCACTAATCCTAAAAATTCATGATCTTGATCCACTACGGTTAAAATAGGAATATTTTTCAATTCAACCAATGTTCTTTCGAAAATTTCATCGTATCCTATATACTTTTGTTCATTTATTGTTATTTCTTCTACCTTCGTTTGGACGAGGTAGTCTTCTTTCCCTTGCTCTGATTCAAAGTAGCTTTGGTAAATATTAGGACGAGTCACAACCCCAACATATTTATTTCCATCCAATACCGGTATAGCATCTACTTCATGAGCCTCTAGGATTTCTAACGCCTCTTTTACATTTTCTCCTTTATTAATATAATGACATTTGTGTTTTGGTATCATAACACTTTTTACATACATTTTCGTCACCCCACTAGAAATAATCACTATACTAAAATATTTCTACAAATAATTTAATAATCCTTCTTTTCTATAAAGCATTAGTTAATATTTTTCCCCATACAATATAATGAAGTCTATATTAGGAGGTTTGTGATGGAATCATTTTATAAGAGCTATCGTCCATTTGTCGGGCCATTTGATCCATGTCCTCCGCTTACCACTAAATCCTATTCTACTCCCCCCAATTTATATGTGGGCGTTCAGCAACCAAATTTACCACAATTCACTCCACGTGAAGCACTAAAAGCAGGGACCCTTTGGAAGGTATTTTACGACCCTTATTACAGCCCTTTTGAACAAGGAGGTAAAACATAATGACTCTTCCTCCTCTCTATTATGAATTATTGCAAGACTTGCAAGAAATTGACTTTGTTATTTTAGAGCTTACCCTATATTTAGATACTCATCCTTCTGATGAATATGCGCTTACTCAGTATAATCAATTCGTTCAACAACGAAAACAGGCAAAGAAAAGATTCGAATCACAATTTGGCAGTTTAACAAGCTTCGGATATAGCTATACTCAGCCTAAAAAATGGAATTGGCAAGAAGCCCCTTGGCCCTGGCAAGTTTAAGCTATGTTTAGGAGGTAAATTATGTGGGTCTATGAAAAGAAATTGCAATATCCTGTTCGGGTCAGCACGTGCAATCCTCGCCTTGCAAAATACTTATTGGAGCAATATGGTGGTGCTGATGGAGAATTAGCAGCTGCATTACGATATTTAAATCAGCGCTATTCCATTCCAGACAAAGTCATTGGTTTGTTGACTGATATTGGAACAGAAGAGTTTGCTCATCTTGAAATGATTGCAACGATGATTTATAAATTAACAAAAGATGCTACTCCTGACCAATTAAAGCAAGCTGGGTTAGATGCCCATTATGTTAGTCATGATTCTGCCCTTTATTATAGTAATGCAGGTGGTGCACCGTTTACTGCTACTTATATTCAAGCAAAAGGTGACCCCATTGCTGATTTATATGAGGATATTGCGGCGGAAGAAAAAGCACGGGCTACCTACCAATGGATTATTAACATGAGTGATGACCCTGATTTAAATGACGGGCTACGTTTTTTAAGGGAAAGAGAAATTATTCACTCGCAACGATTTAGGGAAGCTGTGGAAATCTTAAAAGATGAAAAGGATCGAAAACGAATCTTCTGACAGCTGTTCACCTTCTATTCCCCTTTACAGCTTAATAAAATTCATAAAATAATCTCCTCATAGTTAATTAAAAATCACTATGGTGGAGGTTTTTTACTTCCTATAAAGAACCATTTTCTATTATACGTGTCAACAAAACTATTATCGTGTCTAATTAAGTAATTCAATCTTTCCTCACATGTGCCTTGACTTGTATCAATCATCAATGCTTCCTCTTGTTCTTTTGTAATCTTGATTTTCTCAATTCTCATCTTGATAACAGTTAATAGAGTTGGTTGTGACAACACATTGTTCGAAAATATTAGCCCTATCTAGATGTTCATACAAGCATACCTTGTCCTCTTTGCATATAATCTAGTAAGTCCAAATAAGAAGGGAGGTAAATGATATATGGTATTAAGAATTGTACCAACAGATCAGCCAACGGTTCAGGATGCGATTAACGCTTCAGTCCCTGGTGATAGTATTAAAATTCTAGCAGGGAAGTTCGATGGGTTTGAGGTAGACGTAGAGAATTTAAAAATCTTCGGTTGTGGGATTGGTAGAACAATTATTGAAGGAGCACCTTCACAGTTAGGTAATAACGGTGTAGATGTAAATGGAGATAGGACAACACTACAAGGGTTTACGGTTCAAGGAATGCCAAATAATGGAGTGTTTATTCGCTCGGATAATAGCGTTTTAAAAAACATTGAGTGTACCCTAAATGGTGAGGAAGGTTACCAGTTGAATATGACAGCAGATGAGAATTTATTAATCAATTGCCTAGCCTCAGTTAATAATCAGGATGGATTTATACTATTTGGAAGTAATAATTGTATTATTTCATGTGAGAGTATTAATAATAGAGGTAGTGGATTCGATGATTCAGGAAACAGTAATAAGTTTATCAAAAATACTAGTAAAAACAATGGTAATACTGGATTAAATAGTGCAATGCTTTTCCAGACGGCAATTAGAAACATCTGTTCCAATAATGTGAGGGGAATACGGATTCCTATGGACAATAACAACATAATAGAGAATACAGTATGTAACAACAGTTTAGAAGGAATTTTGCTTCTCTCAGGTGGCGGTGTAGGGGCTAGTGGTAATAGTATCGATTCTAACATTGTTCGTAACAATGGAACGAATAATAACCATGCAGGAATTCTACTTCAAGAGGATACAATAGACAACACCATTCGATTCAACAAAGCGAGAAATAACGTCGAATTTGACATTGAAGCTGAACCGCCTGCTGACATTAACAATACTTTCGACGGTAACCAATGTGAAAATAGTAGTCCACCTGTCGGTATCTGTGATTCTTAACTCTTTCGTGAAAGACCTTCCTGTATTCACAAGAAAGGTCTTTGTATTTCCAATTAACCACCATGATACTTGTGAAAATTTGTGTGTGAATTTTTCTAACCAGACGGAGAGAGTAAACACCCCCGTCCCCCGTGGGGTGGGGTCTTGTTGTTAAGCCATGTCTCGCACTTACCACAAACATATCACAATTTAATTCTGTTACATTTAAGGCAAACAACAAGTAGTCCCCTCCAAAGAATAGCTTATAATCCCCCTAATTACTTTTATTATTATTTTTCACAAAAAACAACAATACTCCAAGTACTACAAATAAAACAATAGGATTAATCAGGCTCACAAGCCCTGCAATAAATTCTTCGTTATCAACAAGGATAATAGATATAATCCCTAGTGCCACTCCAGCTATTGCTAATACGCCTGCAAAACAACACAAATCTTGACGTTTCTTTAGTGAGATTACAGTGACTAATAATGCAACAGTTAAAACTACAAAGAAAAGGATAATTAGTAAAAAGAAGAAGACCTCCCCAATATCCCCGACTATTCGATCAAGAACCGAAAAGATTAAACCAATCCCAAACCCTATACCTGTGAAAGCAATTCCTCCACCTAAGCAACAAAACTCCTTTTTCTTAATTGTAGATAACAATGTAAAAACGGACACAAAAGCTGTCATCACAAACAAAATAAGTATTGATATGAGAGTAAATATTTCTTCAAACTCTCCACTAGTTACCTCGATAACAGTCCATATAAGAAATCCTAATGCTGAAGATAGGAGGCCAAATGCAAACCCTCCACCTAAACAACAAATACGATTATCCTTTACAAAGGATAAGACCATAGTAATTGAAGCAATTATTACTCCAATTGCTAAAACAATAAGCAGGGCTGTAAGTTGCATTTCTTCAGAAACCACATTCTCACCTCATTTTTATAATAAGTAACACTCTATACTTTATGAGGAGTGAAAATGTTATGTTCTTCAGTGATGACTACATATATACAACGTGCTCAACTCAAAGAAAATAAAAAATCACCCTAAATGATAAATAGGGTTAGTTAATTACATTGACCATCTGGGTCACTTGTATCACATTCATTCTTTTTGAAATTGTTAGGAGGAACTAAACCATTTTGATTGTTTATATCGAAAGAAACAACTCCGTCTCCATTCCCAAACTCATCATTCTCGTTAGAAGTTAGACTAAATAATATTTGGTAAATGTACAAAATCCACCACAACTTTGTGTAATTAATAAGGAAAACCTCTTTCTTGTATTAGTTGTGGTGATTTCTTTCTTCCAAGAAAAGGCCTGCTTTATTGTTACTATCATTCATTTACTTTGATGATAAAGGTTAATATCATATTCCTCTTTCATTAATTCAAAAATTTGATGGCGTTGCTTCCATGCTTCTTCCTTCCATAAGTCCTTACTTCGATCGATAATTTCACAACGAAGATCATGATATTCTTTCTCCTTCTTCTCTTTTTTATCGAAAAGTATTTTCGCTGAAACAAATAAAAATATGGCTATAGAGAACAAGAAGACATACAATGTATTTGTAAAAAAAGAAAAAAATATATTGTAAAATGAAGAATCGTTTGGTCCTACAATGGTTCGATAACTAAAATAACTCAATGAGAAGCCATAAAAAATGCTCAACCATAATATTATGAGATGTTGTTGTTTAACCTTTTCATATTTATTTTTTCGTGTAACAACATTTTGAAGCATTTTTTTTGTAGCCTCATCTGTGTGTGGTCCCAGTTTGACAATTGATGACTCCACGATATCCACCCCCTATGATTCACTATATGAGTGAATAGATCAAGCTATACACAAGCGATAAAAAAAGTAAGCCCCTTAAATAATGGCTTACGCATGATGATAAATTGGCTCCCGTGATGTAATCACTTCCTGATATTCTTCAAATAGCTTTTGAAAAATTCGATCCCACGATTGATTGAAAGCATACTCTCTTGCGGAAATAGACATTTTCCTTCGCAAAAGTGGATCCGTCATTAACTGTTCTATTCTACCAGAAAAATCCTCTACTCCTCCTGGCTTACAAAGGAACCCTGTTTGTTCATGCTGGACAATATTCTTTACACCTCCAGAATCCGCCACTATAGCAGGAACTCCTGACGCTAATGCTTCCAACACAACATTTCCAAACGTTTCTGTAGGAGACGGAAAGAAGAAGATATCAGATGATGCATAGGCCCCTGCTAAATCTTCACCGCGTAAATATCCAGTAAATGTAACATTCTCTGTTTTTAATTGCTCTTTTATTTCTTGAGAAGAAGGCCCTTCTCCAACAATCAGCCAATGAAGATTATCTTTTACAGATGCAGACAATAATCTAATACTTTTAACAAATGTATCGAGGTCTTTTTCAGGAGCGAGTCTCCCAACATATATTCCTAAATTTTTTTCTTTAATGTTATAGCGCTTCTTTAGTTGTTGTTTTTGAGAAAATTCAGGGCTAAACCGCTCACAATCAACTCCTCTCCCCCAAATGGCTAAACGATTAAATCCATGTTGTTGCAAATGGTCCATCGTTTGAGGTGAAGGGACAAAGATTTTTTCAAATGTCGTGTGAAACCATTTCATATATCTCCACAATACCGCCGAAAATATAGATAACTTGTAATAATCTAAATACACATCAAAATTTGTATGGTAAGAGGCAACTGCTGGTATTTTTAATTTTTTTGACGCTCTCATTCCATATAAACCCATTGTCAATGGTGTTGTCACATGAATTAAATCTGGCTGAAATGCTAATAGCCTCTTTTCAATCGTTTTTGGTTTTGCAATCGCTGTACGACATTCTGGATAAAAGATAAATGGGAAACTTGAAAACTGGTGAACATAAGGATAGTCTGGGCTATTCTCAATTTCAGGCGCAAATACTTCATAGCGAATTTTCTCTTTTTGCATATACGAGGTTAGTCTTGTTAAGGTTTTTGCTACTCCATTTACTTGAGGTTCAAATGTGTCTGTAAAAATCGCCACTTTCATTCTAATCCCTCCTACTTAACTAGTACATCCTAACTCCTTACCCAATTGCTTTGCCCTGTCTCTTTATTCTGTTCGTTCCTATGCATAGTTTAACTTTATGAGGACATTTCAAACTGCCCACATACATTCTCCTTTTAAGCAAATTGCTTATATTTTCACCTAGCTCTCTTTCAAAGTGGCAGGTATTCCTTTCATATATATTTACTTACTTCCAATTGTAAAACGTAAATGTAAGGAACAATCCAAAAAAATGTAAAAAACATGTAACGTTCCTCTCTTTTATCATTACTAACAGCCTCATTGGTCTACCAATTTCATAATGAAACGTCATCAAATGCTGAGTAGTACTTTGACAAAGGTTAGTTTCTAAAAGATTATTGCTATTGAATAAAAAAAACGGCGTATCCTATGTTTAATTTAGGAATACGCCGATTTCAATTATGTTATTGGTTATTTTGCTGAGGAGTTTTTTCAATTAAAGCCTTGATTATTGAAGGTTACCCTTTTACAAGCTTGAATCCCTATGGTTATATTTAAGAAGCAATAGTTGCTTCCATTTTAGAGATCTTTTATTTATAAATGAAGTTATCTCCCATATACTTTTTGCTACTAATTACATTTTCAACTATCTTTAATGCTTCATAAGGCTCGTTTACCGAATTAACTTGTCTCCTCTCATTGTCATAACCCTTTCCAAAGTTCTTTATGTCTTCAATAGTTTCTTTCGCGACTTCAGCATCCACATCATAAATCCCATTGCCTAGACCTACTTCCATTCCGCCGTTCCAGGATGCTAAATTTTGTGGCATTTCCGTTATATGTGCATTAATCCAACCTCTATTTTCTGCAAAGTTTCTTTGTGCAGCTATCAGAACATTTTTATAATCTGGGTGGTTTTTATCGAGGTTGTTTAAGTTATGTGCTGTTTCATTAATATTTAGTATAACTTGATTTACCGCATAACCTAATTCATCCTTTTCTTTTTTCGATTCGCTAAAGTAAAGAAAAATGAGAATTGCATTCATAGCTAGAGATAAGAAAAAGAAAGGTACGATATATTTTTTTAGTGTTTTTTTCATTTATTTCCACTCCTTTAAGGGCTTACTCAAGACTTTCTCCTACATGCTTTATGTAGAATAACTATAGGAACTTTTTATACTGTTATACTACCCGTTAGTTTAATTAGAAAATTATGTATAAATATACTTTAGCATAATTTGTCAAGGAAGATAAGTATTTGTTCGTGCGCCAACGGAACAGCCCAGTTACTTCCTAGCAAAGCCCTAATCCCTTCCTATCTATCTCTTCAAGATTGCGACAGTTGTTTTCGAATTGGTCGTGATAAATTTTTTTAACCTTTTCTTTTTGACGCTCGTTAATGGTTTCGTGCACAATCCCTTTAAAATACATTACGTTGTAAAAATGAATACTTGATTCTCATCCATGATCTACGTTTCTTTCTACAGTTTTTCCGTGCATAGAAGTCATTCGAATATGTAGCCCTAATAAAAAATCGATTATAAAATGGATGATTATCGTGACAAGCAAGCTACCTGTCCACTCAAAAATCCAACCGATCGTTAAACTTAAAAGTGTGACATTCATAATTAAAAACCAACTTGTCCAATAACGAATATGAACAACAGCAAATATCAAACTTGCCCATAACCATCCTATATTCGTTTGAATAATCCCTCTGAATAATATTTCTTCACAAAGAGCAATCAACAATGCTAAGAAAGTAATATTTAAGAAACTTCGTTTTGAAAAGATCCTCTCATTAATTCCTCCATCATCATAATAATGCGCCGGAAGAACTTTCATCAATATAAGATCGATTCCAACAACAACTAGACCGATTGTAACGGCTATAATGAAGAGTTTTACATCGATAACAAACAACCCTAAATAGTGTTCCCACTCTGTTTGAAAAACCCAAAATAATATTATAGATAAACCGATCATCAACCCTTGTGTAAAAAGGAGATGGAAAGTAAGTTCTCTATCTGAAAGCTGCTTGATCAATTCTGCTTGACGATTCCTCTTTTTCATATTCTCAACTCAATTTTAGTAAATTTTGTAACAATACGTCCCATTGAGGAACATTTTCATTTTTAAGAGTATCTTTCATTTGGGTATACAAACTCATGTCTACTCGACAAACATCACAACACGAGCTAATTTTCTTATGATATTTCTCATTAAAATAGGTAAGAATCGCTTCTCTGCGGCACGTTTGTAGGTTGATCCAATTAACCATGTTATCTACATGCTCAAACTTTTGCGATTGCCTTTTCTTCATGAATTGTTCAATGTTTGTAGAAAACGTCCTTAAATCCGATTCAGGCTGTTTCAAAAAAGCTTGTTGGTAGTAATGTAACAAACGTTGATGAACATCGTTTAAACCTAGAAAATGAGCTTTTTCCTCTTCATTATAAACACTTGGTTCCAAATAGGTATATATTTGTTCTTTTGTCATGCTTTCATTTTCAATCATTCGCTGTGGCAATTGTTCATCACCGGGCGCATATAGAAGAACAGCTATGCTTGCTAATCCATCTCTTCCTGCTCTACCTACTTCCTGGAGATACGTTTCCATCGACGACGGAAAATGAAAATGAACAACAAACCGCACATTTTCTTTGTTTATTCCCATACCGAATGCACTTGTCGCGCAAATAACATTCAATTGATTATATAAAAACTGTTGTTGGATTAATATCCTTTGTTCTTGATCTAGCCCAGCATGATAAGCAGCACATTTAATACCTTTTTTTTGTGCTAACAGACTTGCCATTTCATCTGCCACTTTCTTACTTGAAAAATAAATGATTCCCGGCTTTTGCCATTCAGAGATGATCGCAATTAGTCGATCAACTTTCTCATCATATTGAGTAAATTTCTCGACAGAAATCGCAATATTACTTCGATCCACCGAACCTATCCACTGTGATGCTCTTTCGATCCTAAGAGTAGATAAGATCTCCTGTCTTACCTTTTGTGTTGCAGTAGCAGTTAAAGCAAGTGTAATGGAAATGTTCAATCTTTCTTTAACGTCTCCAAGCTTTAAATAATCCGGTCGAAAATCTGGTCCCCATTGGGATATACAATGGGCTTCATCCACAACAAATAATGAAATTTTCATCCTGGATAATCGAAATAAAACCTCTTCATTGGCCAACATTTCAGGTGAAATATATATAAATTTATACGTCGACAGCTTACGAAAAACCCTTCTTTTCTCTTCAAATGTTAAGAAGGAATTTAGTGCTACTACTGCCTTCTCCCCGTTGGCCTTCATTTGCTCAACTTGATCCTGCATTAAGGATAATAGCGGTGAAACAATGAGCACTGATCCTTGTAAGAGATATCCTGAAAGCTGATAGCAAAGAGATTTTCCTGTTCCTGTTGGGAGGAGTGCTAAAGTATTTTTCCCTTGAAGAACGGACTCGATAACCTCTTTTTGTCCCTCACGAAAGGAAGAATAACCAAATCTTCTTTCAAGTTCTAGTACCAAATTCATCTCTCTACTCCTTTAGCCAAAGCAAGTCTAATTTGAAAATAAGATAGATGAGGAAATTGTTCTTTTAATGGCTTTAATCTCTTTTGTGATAATTGCTTCGACTTTTTCACTACACTAAATGCTTCTTCTTTAGAAATGAAAGGGTCGATACTAAACTTATTATCATTTAGTGTAATTTCGATAATATGATCTTCAATTGTAGCCAATTTTAAGCCCCTGTTTAAGGATATTTCTTCTTTTGTTAACCCGTTTTTCAGCCCTTGATACGTTTTACGTGTTGATTCGGTTAAAGAAATTGGCGCTAAAAGGTCAGCCATTATACTATAAAGGATAGGGTACGATTGTTCATGGTCCATTATAGATTGTAGGAGGTAATGCATCCCATTCTGAAATAAATATCTATATTCAAATTCCTCTACCCGAAAGGCTTCTACACATTGAGGAATGGTTAATCCAATATATTGAACACCACTAAATCGTGTTACGATGAAATTTGGGTCAATCGGAAACTGAGTGTTAGCTAAAATTTTTTGTAGCTCACCGTATAAATAACTAGATAAACGGTCTATTGGTAAGGGGTTCTTATGGAGATACTGTTTAATCCAATGTTGAATTTCATTGTCTCGCTGTATCGGAAAATATTGCTTATTTTCATGTAAATGGTGCGACACCACCTGAATAAAAAGTGTAAGGCGCTTCCAAAATATATCGCTAATTTTTTGAAGCTCCCAACCTTTTATATGTAATGGAAAGTCGTGCAACTCCCAATAAGTGTTCAAAGCACCTTTTCCATCGTTTGTTATTTTATATATACCATCTGTTTGGTTATCAACCCATCCTTGGTTTTTCATTACTGTTATGCGATTTTCAAACTGTTCCCGTGTTAAGTAGGAAGCCGTTTCAAATAAAAAAGAAAGATGATAAAGGTGAGCATCCTGAATCGTTTGGGAGGAACGTTTTCCGTTTAATAAATGAAAAACACTATTTCCTGTTCGTTCTCCATTTATTTGCTTTAGACAATGTAGAATAATGGCGTCTAAATATGTCAAATCTACTCCTCCCTCTGTCATGTTCTGTATATATTTTACCATGAAGTACCCATCTATCGGTTGTTTTCTTTTCGAATAAATAGGGGAATCTTATTTATAAGCAATGAAAAATCGCTTACGTTCTTTTTATATATTCAGTATCTTTTTATTGAAAATTTGATCAATCACCTTTAGAATAATTATTAAGACAAAGTTTATACATTTTTTCACATAGAGAAAAAAGTATATTTGTTAATAAATTACATTTCACTTAGGAGGGTTTCGTGTGGCAAAATACACAATAGTGGATAAAGATACATGCATTGCATGTGGAGCTTGTGGTGCAGCTGCTCCAGACATTTATGATTATGATGATGAAGGTATAGCCTTTGTTACGTTGGATGACAACACTGGAACAGTTGAAGTACCAGAGGAACTAGAAGAAGATATGGTCGATGCGTTTGAAGGCTGCCCAACTGACTCAATTAAAATTGCTGAGGAGTCATTTGACGGAGACGCATTAAAATTTGAATAGTCATTCGTATTCATTACGAATTTTCATAAAAAAAACGAGTGCTGAAATTTCAGCACTCGTTTTTTTATACTCCTCTATATTGAGTCTGTTTGTCAATCCAAGAACGTAAACGGACAAACATTAACATAAATACGATACTAATGAGAAACCCTTTAATGACATTAAAAGGTAAAATCCCTTTCACGATAAGTTCGCGTGTTGCTTCAGAGCTCATTGCTTCTAGGTTTAAGAAAAATGAGTATGCCGGTAAAAAAACAAAATAATTTAGCACGCTCATCATGATAGCCATAAAGACCGACCCGACAACGAGACCTAACGTCATTCCTTTTTTCGTTTTAAATTTATTGTAGATATAGTATACAGGTAAAATAAATAATATTCCTGCCATAAAATTCGCAATATGTCCAACCGGTACTCCCGTTTCAGAACCTGATAAGAAGTAATCCAAGATATTTTTGAATAACTCAACCAGTATTCCTGCTAACGGTCCAAAAATAATCATTGCAATTAAAGCTGGTACATCACTAAAGTCTACCTTCAACATTGTGGGAAACGCTGGAAGCGGAAACTTCAATATCATTAGCACAAAAGCTAATCCGCTTAACATCCCAATACTGACATACGTTCTTACATTAAATTTTTTCATGTTGTCCTCTCTCCTCTTGACGATTCATCTAACGTCAGAAGAAAGGTAGTGCCAATTGGATGACATAATTAAACCCTCAAGTATGTTTACTTGAGGGAGAAAACAGGCACATCCAAATAAACGTCCTGACAAATGTCATTTGAACGCTGACATACCTTCATCTTCTCCCATCCAGACTTTACTGTCGGCTTTGGATTTTCACCAAATCAGCCTACCGAAAGATAGGCTCACGGGCTTAGAGAACAATTCTCCTTACCGCCGGTCGGGAATTTCACCCTGCCCCGAAGACGAATCTATATTTTTTTACATTACCGATTATACAGGATAAATTAGTTCTTGTGAAGAAAAAAGTTTTGAATTCGAGAGAATTCATTCTACCTTCATTGCAAGTCCCATTCAATCTGTATAGACGTACTAGTGAATGGGACATTATCAAGAGTATAAAGCTTACCCAACTATTTTTGTCAATAGCTTTCGTACGCCATAGTGATTAATGAGCAAGTACATGATAGACGACCTTCATGTTCGCCTAGCCTATAACGATGTACACGATAAATAATTATCATCATGATGGAGAAAAGACAAATTTATTAGCGCTATAAGGTACCTCTACCGGGTTCGAAAAATCCCATCCATTCCAGTTAGTAAAGTTCAAATTATCAAACTGAACCTGTTGATAGCCAAAGCTTTTCGCTGTCAATAAAATGCCTTCAATCAAATGTTGTAATGCCCTCTCCTCTATCTCATCTAGAGATATCGATGGTTGAAACCCAACTTCTAGTATCCCTTTTTCATTCTTCACTAAAATCGCTTGTTCTTCTGGAATGATCGGATTAATAGAACTATTTTGTTTTTCTGCCATTGCCAAAAACGCATCTGATATATTCTCAAAAGAAGAAGAGGAAGGAACATATAATTGCTTTCCGGTATTCTTCACCTCGTATAAAAAATATCCTCTCTTCGTTTGTTCTGTTATTTCAAAAGAATTTATCGTTCCGTAGTTCGGGAGCTGAGGAACCGTTCCGTCGCTGACCTTAAATTCAATTTCTTTCACTCTTCCACTAAATGTATATTCTAGACTGCGAAAGAAATTGGTTTCTGAATCTGAACTTCTCCCTATCTTTTCAACTACTTCTTTAGAAGGAAACGTGTAGAGAAGCTTTTGCTGCTTATCATCATATGAAAGCTTTGCATTTATGGGAAATTGATCTTGAAATCCCCATTCATGTTCAGGAATCATTTTTTCTAGTTTTAAGTAATTTTCAAACCAATTGTTCTCCTCATCTTTTTCAGAAAGAATCGTAATTGGGACAACAATACCATGATCTGTTTCTACGCCAAACGATTGGGCTGTATGAGATTGAACATCCTTTTCATATACAGCATTTTTAACAGAAGACTTTTTGGGCTCCATTATGCCTTCCTCGTTATTCATTGCGCTATGATTAGCCCCCATCTCAGTCTTAGGTTCCGTTACAACATTATCCTCCGCTATTGATTTATCTAACGTAAACTCACGATTCACGTCGTCTTTATTATGAACAGGGTTATATAATAAACGAGTAGATACGACCGATAGTAGTATGACTGCAGCTACAATAGCCAAGGAAGGAACTACTTTCCCCTTTATTCCACGTCCCTTCTTCGTTATCTCCTTTTGAACGGATAAGTATATGTCTTCCTTTGAGCGCGCATCTTTCACTTTTGGCATTTCACGAAGTAACTCTTTAACTTTGTGTTCTTCGAAAGGTTGTTTGCTCATGGTATATTCCCTCCTCCTGCACACGTTCATTCATCGATTTTTGTAATACCTTTAATGCTCTATGTTGAGTTGTTTTCACTTTACTTTCCGTCCAATCCAATGCTTCAGCTGTTTCTGAAATGGATAGTTCCTGCAAATATCGCATAATAACAACCATTCGTTGATCAACCGTACATTGATTTAAACATTCGTACATCAATTGTATCTCTTCATTTTGTTGAACAATTTCTTCAGGCATACGCTGAGTATCTTTAAGTTGCGAACGACCCCAATCGAATTTCTCAGCTATTTTATTTCTCCAGCCCTTTTGTTTACGAAAATAATCGATGGCAACATTTTTTGTAATTGAAAAAAGCCATGTTTTCTCTGAAGATTTCCCTTGAAATTGCTGATGTGATTTAAGCACTCGAATGTAGACTTCTTGAGTTAAATCTTCCGCTAAATCTCTATCTTTTGTTAAATATATTAGAAATTGAAACACATCCTGATGATAGTGATCATACAGGTAATGGAAGTCGGAATTCATCCCTTTCCCCCCTCATCTCATTAGTCGTAAATCAGCAATTTACGTTACATTAAATCTATCATAGTATGACTGTACGAAAAAAGGAAGGAGCACATTTCTCCTTCCCTCTTCGATCATTATAATCATACATGGTATTCCGACAAATCTAACAAAAACCAATATCTATTCGACCTTAATTAAGTAAATTCTCACTTGGTAAAAAGAAGGAAAATATCGTACCTTGTCCAAATTTACTTTCCACATTTATTTTACCGTCGTGTGCTTCGATGATGTTTCTGGCAATCGCAAGGCCAAGTCCAGTTCCAGAACGCCCTCTAGTCCTTGCTTTATCTGCCTTGTAGAAACGTTCAAAAATAAACGGTAGGTCTTCTTCAGGAATCCCAGTTCCAGAGTCTTGAATGGAAAAGTGAATGCCATTATCAACCTCATTAGCTATTACCTTAACATACCCTCCTTCAGGTGTATGCCTAATTGCATTATCAATAAGATTTGTAAATACTTGTTCAATTTTATCAGGATCAATTTTTAGAGAAGAGGTTTGGTTGAGCTTATTCAAAGCAATCGAGATTTCAACCCCTTTTTCTTTCGCAATCCCATTAAATTTATGAGAAACCCTTTCCACAAACGAACTCACGTTAACGACATCCTTGTGTAGCGTTACATGTCCCGCTTCCATTCTTGCGAGGTCAAGCAGATCATTTACTAATCGACCCATTCGCAGAGACTCATCATAAATAATTTTGGCAATTTCCTTTTTCTCCTCTGCTGATTCTGCAATATCATCTACGATCGCCTCGGAGTATCCTTGAAGCATTGCAATCGGCGTGCGAAGCTCATGAGAGACGTTCGCAATAAAATCTTTTCGCATCTTATCTAACTTTCTTTCTTCACTCATATCTCTTACTACTGCCACCGCTCCTCGAACGGATTGATGATTATAGAGAGGGCTAATAATAATGACATAAGATGATCCATCTAGGGATAATTCTTCGGTTTGTTCACTTTCGGATTCAACCACTTTTTCTAATAGATTACTCATTAAAGGTGGAACAGCTAACGCTTCATTTCCACTCTGTTCTTGATACCAATTTTGTAAAAATCGATCAGCAGGAGGATTGGTTATTAATACCGTACCATCTATATTAAACGTAATAACTCCATCTGCCATGGAGCTTAAAATAGAAGAAAGCTGCTCTTTCTCCTGGTTTAATGCATTAATGTGGTATTTTAGTTGTCTCCCCATTTGATTAAATGCTGTTGCTAACTCTCCGATTTCATCATGAGTCAAAATGGGAACCTTTGTATCGAATCGCCCTTTTGTTACTTCCGTTGCCGCTTCACGCATTTTTCTTAAAGGTGCCGTAATTCGTGTTGAAAGAAAGAAGGCAAAAATTGTCGTTAAAATAAAGGCTATTCCCGCTGCCAGGATTAAGATACTTGTAGTATGTTCCGTTGTTTTTTGTACAACAGCTAATGACTGGTAAACAAAGACAGCCCCTTCGTTTCCATCAACATTTAAAGGTACACCAACAGCAATAACATTTTTATATTGACTTGAAACGTCTTGTTCTGAAAAGGACATTTCTTTTACGATACTGTTTCTATTATTAAACACTTTTTGTAGCTCTGGATCATTTAAAATTTGATCCTTTACAAAATATAGCTCCTGACTCATGTCTGAAGGATACTGTATATTATTACCATCAAAAGCAATAATAGTGGCAGCAGGTTCTTCCACAATTTCCTTCACGATTTCTAAACCAAGACTACTATCATCATGCTTCTCAATAATACTCGCTATTTTTTCTGCTGTCCTTGTTAATTCGTTCTCTACTTCATTCACGTGATCATTTTGAAAAAATTCAAGTAGTAATATCGTTAAAATGAATAGAACAAAGGAAACGAGGAGCAGAATCGTCATCCACAGCTTTCCTACAACGCTTCTCCAAAGCCTCATTCATTCGCTACCTCAAATTTATACCCTACTCCCCATACTGTAACAATCATTTTGGCCGCATCTTCAGATACTTTGTTCAATTTCTCGCGTAAACGCTTAACATGAGTATCAACCGTTCTTAAATCACCAAAAAATTCATAATGCCACACCTCTTTTAATAGATGCTCACGATCGAACACCTTATCGGGTGCTTTAGCTAGGAAATATAATAGCTCATATTCCTTCGGTGTTAAATTCACATCTTTATTATCTGCCGTAACACGATGTGCATCATGATCAATAGTTAAATGTGGGTAAACTATTAAATCCTTTGTAACTGTGTCTGTTTTCACGTAAGCAGTAGGGGAAGAACGCCTTAATAATGCCTTCACCCTTAACACAACTTCCCGTGGACTAAATGGTTTCACAATATAGTCATCTGCCCCAACTTCGAAGCCTTGAACACGATTGGCTTCTTCTCCTTTAGCAGTAAGCATAATAATAGGAGTTGCTTTATGCTCTCTAAGTTCTAAACAAACCTCAGTCCCATCTTTACCAGGCATCATCACATCTAACAATATACAATCATATTCTTGCTCCATAGCCATCTTTAAAGCTGTTTCTCCGTTTTCAGCTTCTTCAATAAGGTAATTTTCTCTTTCTAAGTACATTTTCAATAGTCGTCTAATTCTTTCCTCATCATCAACAATTAAGATTTTTACAGAATGGTCCATTTTTATACCCCCTAATATTCACAAGTTCTACCATCTCTATTGTAATAAGAAAAAGCCCCCACATAAAGTGGAGGTTGTCATTTTAATTACGCGTAAGAATGCAACCCAGCAATAACAAGGTTAACGGCGATTAAATTGAACATAATAATCACAAAGCCAATCACAGCAAGCCATGCTGATTTCTCCCCGTGCCAACCTCTTGATAAACGTAAATGTAAAAATGCCGCATAAAAAAGCCACGTAATAAGGGCCCAAACTTCTTTTGGATCCCATCCCCAAAAGCGTGTCCAAGCGATTTGTGCCCAAATCATAGCAAAAATAAGGGCTCCTAATGTAAAGACAGGAAATCCGATCAAAACCGATCGATAACTGACTTCATCCATTAAGTTTGAGTTTACCTTTTTAGTTAGAGGCTGTAATAACTCACCTACTCGTTTTCTAAAAACTAAACGGATAATAAGGTAAAGAATTGTTCCGGATAGAAACGACCAAATGACCGTATTTAATTTCCTAGCTGAAATAAAGTCAGGTGTAAGAACTAATGGGTCCATTCCACCTTCTGTTAACGCTTTTGCTTCATATGGACCAACAAGTGGCGGTAATTGGTACTCTTCAACTGCTGATGCGCCATCTTTTGTCACATATTCAAAGCTTGCTTCATAATTCATTAGTGAAAAGGATGTTGTAATAACTACAAAGCCAATAACTGTTACTAATCCAAACAGTACCACTTCTAACCAAGTAGTTTTTTTACTTTTAACGGTTTGATCTATATTTTTAATTAAATAGATTAAGCCAGTCACAAAGCTAATCGCTAAAATCGCTTCTCCAGCAGCAGCTGTTGTTACATGAATGTACAGCCAATGAGTGTTAAGCGCTGGAATTAATGGGCTAATTTCCCTTGGAAACATACTAGCGTAAGCAATAATTAGTACAGCGATAGGAAGCGCAAACAAACCAATAACAGGTGTGCGATACATGAAATAAATAATAATAAATGCTCCAACTAGCATCATGCCAAAGAAAGTAGTGAATTCAAATAAATTACTAACAGGTGCATGTCCAGCAGCAATCCATCTTAAAATAAAATATCCTAGCTGTGAAATGAAACCAATACTCGTGAGAATTATTCCTATTTCCCCCCAACGATCCCCTTTTGTCATCTTACTTTCACTTTCTTTAGACCGAATGGCTCCTCCAAAAAAAACAGTAGCAATCAAGTATAAGACGAATGAAACATATAATAAATTACTACTCCAAAGTACAAAATCCATTCCGCCACACCTCCTTATTTTTTATCTTGTTGATCTATAGGCATACCGATATCCGTATCTTTTAAAACATATTGTAAATCCTTTTTAATGCTATGCCAATTCTTATTTGTATGACCTGATATTAGAAGTTTTCCTTCTTTACGCTGGAACCAAATACGTCGGTGATTCCAATAAGACCCTTGGACGACACCAATCATAAATATGAGTCCCCCTAACCCTAATACCCAAAGCGTTAAATCTTTTCTAACTGTTAAAACGGATATATTTTGTGTCTCTATCCCAGCAAATGACATCTTATAGTCATTTCCAACATCGACATTTTGCATTATACCTACAAAGCTCACTTCACCATCTGGATGTTCCGGCGTAAACATTTTAAATAGGAAGGCTGGATTATTCGGAAGAGAAGAAGCTGTTTCTGGCTCCCCTTGATCGTTTAACCCTGTAAAATCCGGATAATATCCCATCAGTTCAATTCTCATTGTATCATTCAAAATGTATTCTTCTTCTGGTTGAAACAAGTCAATCGTTATGGTTCCGAAGCTCTCTTCCGTATCTTGCTTTGTTAAGGCGAAGCTCATCGTCTTATACTCATTTAATTTATAAGACGTTTGGTAAAGAGCAAAACCATCAAATTTCAACGGCTCATTTACACGAATTTCACTTTCCTTCACTTCGGTTAATTCAGCTTTTTCTCCAGGTAGCAAATCTTCTGGTTGCTGATATAAGATAGCGTTCGTTTGAAAGTTTTTTGCAATCGTTCCAACTCGATCAATTGCCTCTTCAAACACTTCATCATCCGTTTCTTTATCATATGTTTCAAAAATGAACTGTTTATTTTCCAAGTAATATTGCTTATCTGTTCCTGGAATAGGGAGCGTTTCACCTTCACGAATCCACAATGTTTCATCTATATACATACCTGGGACAAGCCTTAACATGCCGCCAAATAAGAAGACAATTAAACCTAAATGGTTCACATACGGACCCCAGCGGGAAAATCGTCCCCTTTCAGCTAATAGATTTCCATTTTCTTCACGGATCTTATAGCCTTTTTCTTTTAATCTTTCTTCAATAATTGGAAAATCCTTTTCAGAAATAGCTTCTGATTCTGAATACAAGCGTTGCCTTTTCATAAAGCTTTCGTGCCTCGTAACACGCTGATTTTTTAGCGATTTATATAATGGAAAAAGTCGATCAATACTGGCAATAACGAGAGATACTGCTAGAGATGCGACAAGTAATATATACCACCAAGAGCTATACAAATTATGAAAACCTAATCGGTAGTATAGTAAGCCAACCCAGCCATACTCTTCTTCATAAAATTGTTCTGGCGTTCTTGACGGAATATACATTTCCTGAGGCAATATCGTTCCAAAAGCGGAAGCAATTAACGTCAATATAATGATCCAAACTCCTACTTTTACAGAAGAAAAGAAATTCCATATTTTATCTATAACGGTTTTATTGTATGTTTGAGAGCGGCGAGCACTCCCTTCATATCTCATGTCATGTATTTTTTCTTTTTGTGCCTCTTCTGTTAATGCCCTACCACATGATTGACAAAGGACTGTACCAGGGGGATTAACATGGCCACATTCACATTTCATCATAATGAAACTCCCCTATTTATGGCTTTATTTTCTCCATGTGCTCTGAAATTGTTTGTTCAGATAATTCACCCTTCAAAATTCTCTCTATTTCCCCGTCAGGATTTATTAAAAAGGTAACAGGAAGGTCAAACACACCATATGCTTGTTTTACATCTTCTTCTTTATCAATTAAAACTGGAAAATCTAATTTGTACTTATCGACAAATTTCTTCACTTGATAATCGGACTCACCAACATTAACAGCTAATATTTGAACACCTTGGTCCTTATAAACGTTGTATTGGCTATTCATTGCAGGCATTTCCTTTTCGCAAGGTGGGCAATATGTACCCCAAAAATTCAGAAACACACCTTGACCTTGATAATCCGACAACTTATGTGACTCCCCACCTAAATCCGTCAAAACAAAATCTGGAGCAACTTGGCCTGCTTTGATGGCTTCCCTGCTCTCTTTTGTCGTCGCAGCATATAATGTGTATCCTACTGCCAATAACAATATCACTAATATAGCGGAACGCATCAGAAGTCTATTTTTTTTCTTTTGCATCTCGGCGCCTCCCATTCAGAAATACTTTTTAAAGCTCACCTATCCTTTTTGGCATCATTTCATTGTATTATCCCTACAATAATGAAAATTTCCTAACTAGCAAGCGAAAAGGGACAAGAAAATGTCCCTTTTAACATACTTAGACGATTATCATTATAGCATTTTTCACTTTTAGCATAGGGACAATATTTTGAATAGTATGTGACAACTTTCTATTTGCCTGTTTGTGCAAGTGCTCTTAACTGTTTTACCTCATGTGGAGTAAGTTCTCGTACTTCACCAGCATTTAATCCATGTAAAGACAGCGTTCCAAACATTTCTCGTTTTAGTTTGTCGACGGGAAAACCAATAGCTTCAAACATTCTTCTCACTTGACGGTTTCTACCTTCATGAATGGTAATTTGCACAATACTTTTCCCTTTTTTTCGATCACCACTATTAAATTTCACTTTTGCAGGCGCTGTTTTTCCATCTTCTAGCATTACGCCCCTTTCCAACATACGAAGCTGTTCTCTCGTTGGAATTCCTTTTAATTTCGCAACATACGTTTTATCCAATTCATATTTTGGATGAGTTAATAGATTAGAAAACTCTCCATCGTTTGTAAGCAAAAGCAACCCTGACGTATCATAATCAAGTCGACCAACAGGGTAAATCCGTTCTTCAACACCATAAACGAAATCGGTTACTACCTTACGGCCTTTGTCATCCCTTACGGCTGATATTACACCACGAGGTTTGTATAATAAATAATAGACCTTTTGTTCTCTCTCAATCTTAACGTCGTTCACTTCAACAGTATCAGAATCTGTTACTTTTACACCTAATTCTCGAACCGTTTTCCCATTTACTTTTACTTTTCCCTCTATTATAAGCTCTTCAGCCTTTCGTCTAGACGCAACACCTGCATGAGCTATCACTTTTTGAAGTCTTTCCATTTTGTCACTTCCATTTCAAAATCATAGTCTGAATTGAATTATTACATAAGTAAGCAGAAAAGCAAAGGGATTTTCGTTATGAATACACCTTGTGCTTCTTATTCTTTCCATTTATTTATAAATTTAAAAGACTCTAGAAATTCTAGAGTCTTTATAGAATAAACATAATTAAGTTATGAAAACAGAATTGTGACGACAACAATTGCCGCAATAAAGCCAGCAAGGTCAGCGAGAAGACCGACTTTTAATGCATCCCCCATCCTTTTAACCCCAACAGCACCAAAGTAAACAGTTAAGATATAAAAGGTTGTATCCGTACTCCCTTGTATGGTAGAGGCTAATCGACCAAGAAATGAATCTGGCCCATGTGTTGCAATAATATCACCCGTCATACCGAGAGCAGCTGAACCTGATATCGGTCGAATAATGGCCAATGGAACGATATCCGAAGGAATGCCAATCCAACTCAATATCGGTTTTATACTATCAACAAAAAACTCAAGCGCACCCGACGTACGAAAAACCGTAATTGCAACTAGCATGCCTACTAAGTAGGGGACGATTGACACAACTATTTTAATCCCCTCTTTCCCACCCTCTACAAAGCTTTCATATGTAGGGACTTTTTTTAATGTTCCATATAAAAGGATGAAGCCAATAAAAACAGGAATGATCCAAATTGAAATAGTAGAGATCCATTGCACGTTCAATTAACCTCCCTTCCGCTTTCGTTTATAGTAAAAATAACGATCAATTAAAATAGCACTTGTCGTAGAAATAGCGGTAGCGATTATTGACGGCCCTACAATTTCAGTAGGTGAAGCAGATTCATATTTCATTCGTATCCCAATGACCAAAGTCGGTATAAGCGTTAAACTTGACGTACAAATGGCCAAAAAGGTAATCATGGACCGACTTGCCTCATCTTTATTGTGATTTAATTTTTTTAATTCCTTCATTGCTTTGATCCCTAACGGAGTAGCTGCATTCCCTAATCCAAAAAGATTGGCCATCATATTAGATAAGATATACCCCATTGCCGGATGTTCTGGCGGTACATCTGGAAAAAGCCGAATGACAAGTGGTTTAAAGAGCTTTGCCAATTTTTCAAGTAAGCCAGCATCCTGTGCAATCCGCATGATGCCCAGCCAAAAAACAAGAACACTTATTAATCCGATTGAAAGCGTCACGGCTTCATTCGCAGATGTAAAGATCGCTTTGTTCACTTCCTCCATTCTTCCATTGATTATGGCAAAAACAATACCGATGATAAACATCGCTACCCATATAATGTTAACCATTTGGGTTCACACCAATAGCAATCGTAAAAAGATGCTTCCATATTTTCCACCATGGCTCTTTAGGCGAAGTACTTTCATAATAGATCGGTACAGATCTAAATAACTGCTTTCCAACGTAATAGTTAGCTTTTCCAATCACATTAGGTATCCCTGTACTTTCCCACTCTGCTTTTGGTGTCAGAAGCTTATATTCTACGCGTACCTCCTTTTGTTCTTTTTTTGATAACGGAACAAGGACTTCCTCTTTTAAATAAACATGTCCTTTATATATTTCCTCTTTCACAGCTATTTTTTTCCCTTTTTCCGCTAATTCAAAAAGATCGTATTGCTGAAAACCGTATTCATACATTGAAATATGATCATTCCAGTCATCTGGACCATTTAAGGTAACAGAAATAAGGTTTTCATCATTTTTGGACGCCGTTGTAACAAGTGTTCGCTTTGCTCGTTTCGTATAGCCTGTCTTTCCTCCAGTGCAGTATTCATAAAGCTGAGTGAGCAAACGGTTTTTATTATGCCATGTTCTGCTCCACTGGCTTTCAGGATCTGGCGCTTTATGAACCTCAGTTCCCGATATCTTTTGGAAGGCTTTATTGTTCATCGCATACTTCATTAATAAGGCCATATCATATGCGGTCGAATAGTGATCCTCATGATCATCCAGTCCGTGAGGATTAGCAAAATGAGTGTTTGTCATGCCTATTTCTGCTGCTTTTTCATTCATTAAATAAACAAACCCATCCAAACTTCCCCCGACATGCTCTGAAATGGCTACAGCAGAATCATTCCCTGATCGAAGCATCAACCCATACACAAGATGTTCAAGAGAGATTTCTTCCCCTGGTTTCAAATAAATAGAGGAACCTTCTGTTAAAGTTGCTTCCTTACTGATTTTTACGATGTCCTCTAACTTATTCGATTCTATCGCCAAAATGGCGGTCATAATTTTGGTTATACTTGCTATTCTCATTTGTTGATGAGCATTCTTCTCATATAAAACCCGTCCACTTTCTTGTTCCATTAGAATAGCGCCATGAGCGGATACTCCTGGCTGTGCATTAACGGGAAAACTGAGTGTCCCTACCAGAAAGATAGTGAGTAACATCGACCATAATAGACGTCTCATTCAAACTCTCGTCTCCTTTACACCTTTTACAGTTGGCTTTGTACAAGTGTATGCAGGACAAGGTTACTTATGAATAATAAAAAAACTGAATGCCAAATGCATTCAGTTCTCGTGTTAATAAGGTTGCCAAGTCAGTTCCTTCGCCATCTTATATCGTTTCTCAACTTCTTTCCAATTAACAAGATTCCACCAATTCTCTACATAATCTTTGCGTACATTTTTATATTGTAGATAATAAGCATGTTCCCATACATCTAGAACTAATAATGGTATTGTATCCCATTGAGTTAATAGCATATGTCGTTCTGACTGAAGGATTTCTAATCGTCTCGTTCTAGGAGACCAAACTAACAAAGCCCAACCTACACCTTCTACTGCATTGGCAGCAGGCGAAAATTGTTGTTTAAATGCAGCATAGTTTTTAAAAGATTCGTTTATGGCTGATAACAACGGGTCACCAGGAGTTCCGCCACCATACGGACTCATTACTTCCCAAAAAATTGAATGTAAGTAATGGCCTGAACCGTGGAAAGCCAGTTCCCTTTCCCAATGTTTAATTAGAGAAAAATCCCCGACTTTCCTTGATTTCTCTAACTCCTTCTCCGCATTATTCAAGCCGTTAACGTATGAAAGGTGATGTATATCATGATGAAGTCTCATAATTTCTGTTGAAATATATGGCTCAAGCGCACTATACTCATATGGAAGAGGAGGAAGGGTATGACCACCAATGGGGACAATATATGGCTTCCTTTTATTCTCTCCACTATGCTCCCGATTACTTACAAAGCTCATGATTTTTTGATTAATTAAGGTTGCAACTGCTTGAAGATTTGTGATGTCATCTTTATTTGGTGTACGGTGCTCACATTGCTTTAAACTTTTATCTAATATAGCTATGTCAGCATCTAACCAATTTTGTTCATGAGTGACCATCCAATTTTGTAGCTCTACTCTCCAATTCCGAATTTGAACTACGAATTCTTTAAACATTGCACTCCCCCTTTAATATACTCAATAAATTAAGTAATGAGCAGGAATGGATTTAACCTTTTGATTGCATCATTTTAGTGCGATAATCCGTTTCATAGTACTCTAATTCTTCTCGAATATGTTGAAATTTTTCTTCAAGCTGCGCGATGAGCAACTGTATGCTTCTTGGAACCTCTTCCCGGAATGAAATCGCATTTTTTCCTGTGTACGCGGCACGACTATCTTCATACCAAAGGTCATATTTCGGAGCAAAAAACTCATCAATACATTGATGATAAATTTTATAAAGCGTTTTTTCAGCTGCTGCTTTATTAAACGATGTGTTCTGAGCGACAATGACACATGCATCTAACCCTTCCTCACAATACACCAATAGTCTGCGAAGATTAGAAATAATCCCTTTATAATAAGCTTTATCCCCTTCTTTTTCACTTAACAATGAAGAAATGGTAATATCATTTAAATAACATTCCAACGTTTTAACACTACTGTCTAGAAATACTTTCACTTCTTCTACTTGAGTTTTGACCATTAAATTACCCACAAAGGATCCCTCCATACAGTTTAGGTTCAATCCACTCTCATTCTATTAACGAAACATTCTGAATATCCATCTTATAAAGAAAAAGCTTCTTATGAAGCTTTCTTTTTTCATCTTAGCATAACTTTATGTTTCCGTATCTAGTGATTCTTGAAATTTTTCAAAGAAAAGGTCTGCCTCTTCCAACGATTCATCTTGAATAGTGTCAGGTAGTGGTGGAAGTTCCTCTAAATCCTTCAATCCAAAGTAGTCTAGAAATTCTCTTGTCGTACCATAAAGAATCGCTCTACCTGTTCCTTCTGCTCTTCCCACCTCTTTTACTAACCCCTTAGAAGACAGTGTTTGAATCGGCCGTTCCGTTTTGACTCCCCGAATATCCTCTACTTCTACTCGTGTAATAGGTTGCTTATAGGCAATAATGGCGAGTGTCTCCAATGCAGCTTGAGTTAGAGAGGTCATGTTTGGAGATTCGACCAGTTTTTTTATATACATCGCATGATCTTTTTTAGTAGCAAGTTGATACGTATCAGCAATCTCAACGAGAGTTAACCCTCGCTTTTCATCAGATTGATATTCACTTTTTAAATTCGTAATAATTTCTTTTCCTTGAAACTCTTCTATCTCTAATACTGTGCAAATCTGTTTTAGGGATAACCCTTCATCCCCTGCGGCAAATAGAAGACTCTCTAATATGCCTGTCCAATTAATGAGGTTCATGGAGTTTTCCCCCTTCTCTAGGTTGTAAGAAAATATTTTCAAAGTTCTCGCTTTGCTCGACAATAATCTCATTTCGTTTCATTAATTCTAAAATGGCTAAAAAAGTAACAACAACATGTCCCTTTGATTGATACTCAAATAATTCCGAAAAACTTGTTACTCCCTTTTTCAATTGAAGTTTTTCAAGTACTTCTTCCATCCTTCTTTCAATCGGAATCTCTTGTTTTGTTATTCTAGTCGAGAGGGGTTTTTGTAGTTTTTTCCTCCGCAATAATTTATTAAATGCTCCAAGCATGTCATAGATCGTAACATTTTGTGCAACTAAATCTTTAGGCTGTTCATCGGCATAGGATGATAGGTCTAGAGGAGGTTTTGTAAATATCTGCCCTCTCTCTTCTTCTTTTTGTTTCAAATCTTCTGCCGCTTCCTTATACTTACGATATTCAATTAATCTTTCTACTAATTCATCCCGTGGATCCTCTTCCATAAATTCAAATTCATTATCAAAGTCCTCTTCTTCATGCGCTGGAAGAAGCATTTTACTTTTAATCGCTAATAACGTTGCTGCCATTACTAAATATTCACTTACGATATCGAGTTGTAGTTCTTGCATAGTATGAACGTAAAGTAAATACTGTTCTGTAATTTCAGCCATAGGAATATCATATATATCGATTTCTAATGAGTTAATTAAATGAAGAAGAAGATCAAGAGGGCCTTCAAATGCATCAATCTTCACTTTGTATTCCATTTCATCACCAATCTAAACTTTGTCTCTTTTAGGATATTTACTAGTATAGTAGATAAGGCGTCATTCTCCAATAAAAATTTTACTATTTCACTTTTTAATCCCTTTTATTAAATTCGAAGAAATACAATAGTAAATTTGTTCATCCTATAATACACTATAGGAAACTGTCGAGTGATTATCAAGGAGGAACATATGAATATCCCTAAAGAGTTCATTCAATACTTAGTCTATTTCCACGGAAATCGAGATTATTTCGAATGTCATGAAGTGCTGGAGGAATATTGGAAAAAAGTAGATAGTACAAATCGAGCCTCTATTTGGGTTGGTTTTATTCAAGTGGCAGTGGCCATGTATCATTACCGTCGCAACAATCTAAATGGAGCGCAACGTACACTTATGAAGGGGATGACTAATTTACAGCTAAATGATCAAAAATTAGCAACACTTGGTGTTGAAAAAGATCGTTTTTTATCAATTTTACATGATCAAATGAAACGTATTAACGAGCATAAGCCTTATCAAAGCATTAATATCCCACTAATTGATGAAGATTTAATACGTACCTGTATAAATTTATGTGATTCTTATGGATATAGGTGGAGACAAGAAAGCGATTTATCCAATTCCTTGATTGTTCACAAGCATCAATTACGTGACCGTTCAGATGTCATTTCAGCAAGAGAAAAAGCTCTTAAAAATAAAAATGGCTAGAGTATTTCTTATCTCTAGCCATACAAATTATTCTTCTATAATTCACATTGCTTGTAGAAGCTCTCAGTATCTTTATTTGGCCCTATTTCATAGTCAGCATAGTATTCATGCAATGCTTTTATCATCTGAGTTCCAACCCCTTCAAACCGGTGAGAAGGGTTTACCGAAATATGCTGCACCTCTATTGAGCTTTCTCCAAATAGTTGTACACCAACAAGTCCAATTACATCCTCTTCCTCTTTCCAAAGAAATAATCGCCATTTTTTTTCAGTTTCATATAACTTTATCGTTTCTTGAAGTTTTTTTAAATCTTTTTCTTTTGGCATAAAAGAAAGCAAGCCCATTGCAATCTTTTCGAATGCTTTATTATAACGTATAAGCATAATGACTCCTTCACCATTTTAAAATACCTTTTTCAAGCTGTTAAGCATTATCGTCATGAATCGTTATAATCTTACTAAATAAAAGGGAAATGTTCAAGCTGTCCGTCTAATTATTGGCAAAAAATATCCAATAGATTACTCCCCAACCAATGGCAAATAGAACAAGTGATAAATATAAAATAATATTTTCTTTTTTCATCATGAGCACCTCGGAAAAATCATTCTCGGTATATTGTAGAACTTTTTCTACCATCGTGCAAACAAGAAATACGATTGTACAATAAATGGACTCTACTAGCACACTTCACTTTTCAAAGTATTACTAAAAAAAGCTGTTGAATTTCAACAGCTTTGAAGTACTATTCTACATTAAAAAACATCTAATTTCACAAGGTCTTCATAGCTTTCTCTTCGTACAATCAATGAAGCTTCTCCGTTTTCAACGAAAACCACAGCAGGCCTTGGTATTCGATTATAGTTATTGGACATGGAATAACCATATGCTCCCGTACAAAACACTGCTAAAATATCACCAGCGGCTGCTTCTGGTAATTCGATATCCCAAATAAGCATGTCACCAGATTCACAGCATTTTCCTGCAATCGAAACCTTTTCTTGCTCCTTGTCATTCATACGATTCGCAATGACTGCTTCATATTTCGCATCATACAGTGCTGGACGTAGATTATCACTCATTCCACCATCAACACTTACATATTTACGAACATTCGGAACTTCTTTCGTTGAACCTGTTGTATATAGAGTTGTACCAGCGTCTCCAACTAATGAACGCCCAGGCTCAATCCATATTTCTGGCATTGTTAAACCAAGCTTTTCCGACTGATTAATCACTTCTGTTACAATTTCATGTACATATTCAGCTGGTGTTATTGGGTCATCTTCATCCGTATATCGAATTCCAAAGCCACCACCAAGATTTAGTACCGCAGGTTCATAGTCAAAAGCATTTTTCCATTCTAATAGCTTTCCCATGATTTTTTGAGCGGCTAAGACAAAACCAGTTGTATCGAATATTTGCGATCCAATATGGCAGTGTAAACCGATGGGTTGTAGGTGAGAAGATGAAATCGCCATTTTCATAGCACTTTCTGCCTGTCCATTTTGAAGGTCAAAGCCAAATTTCGAGTCTTCCTGGCCTGTTAATATATAATCATGAGTATGGGCTTCAATCCCTGGCGTTACCCGAATGAGTATCTCCATTTGTTGATTATATTCTACACATAAACGTTCCAAAAGCTGTAATTCATAAAAATTATCCACTACGATACAACCAACCTTATGTTCAAGAGCCATTCTTAATTCATGTTCACTTTTATTATTACCATGAAAATGGATTCTCTCAACTGGGAAATCTGCTGCAAGAGCAGTATATAGTTCCCCACTTGAAACTACATCTAAGGATAATCCCTCTTCTTTTATTAATTGAAACATTCCTACGCTTGAAAATGCTTTACTAGCATAAGCAACTTGTGAAGTTACGCCTAACTTGTCAAACGTCGCCTTAAAACCGCGTGATCGCTCACGAATTAGCTCGACATCATACACAAATAAAGGTGTACCATATTCCTTTGCTAGCATTAACACATCTACCCCACCAATTTCAAGGTGGCCTTTCTCATTTACAGTTGTTGTACCATTAAAATGTCTTGTTTGATGCTCCATTTTCTCTCCCCTTACAACATTATGCCTTTAGTAATTAAGAGATAATGTATCATAAGATCACTAAACTGTGCAACAAAACATTCCTATGAATTACTCGGCTGTTTGTAACGATTACGAGGTTGCACAATACTTGGTCTGATTTTCGTTCCCGGAACAGATTGGCGAACAAGAATTTGCATAAATGCACTTGGATTAAATGGTATGAACGGCCATAAATAAGGGGTATCCAATGAGCGAATTCTGATTAAAAAAAGAATAAAAAGCGACGACCCAATGAGTAAGCCCGGTACACCAAATATTGCTACTACAGCCAATAAGATCAATCGTGCCATTTTATTCGCTATTCCTAGCTCATAGCTAGGTGTAGCAAAAGTTCCAATCGCTGCTACGGCGACATATAGGATGACCTCAGGTACAAATAATCCAACATCAATGGCAATTTGCCCCATTAACACTGCCGCAATTAAACCCATGGCAGTGGATAATGGCGTAGGTGTATGAATCGCAGCAATCCTTAAAAACTCAATCCCTATATCCGCAATGAATAATTGAAGAATAACAGGAATGTTTGATTTTTTATCTGGCCCTACAAATGAAATAGCATCAGGTAATAAGGAAGGGTCTAATACCATTGTAAACCATAAAGGAATAAAGAATATTGAAGCCAATATACCGATAAACCGTACCCAACGGACATAGGTTCCGACCGCGGGAGATTGACGATATTCTTCCGCATGTTGAACATGATGAAAAAAAGTAGTAGGTGTTATGATCACGCTAGGTGAAGTATCAACAATTATCAGCACATGCCCTTCTAATAAATGAGTAGCCCCAACGTCAGCCCTCTCCGTATATCGTACGAGTGGATACGGATTAAACCCTTGCTTCACTATAAACTCTTCTACGGATTTATCCGACATTGTTAATCCATCAATTTTTATATTCTGCAATTCCTTCTTAAGAACATTTACTAAATTTGGATTTGCGACATCCTCTATATAAGCAATAGCTATATCCGTTTTCGAACGCTCTCCTACTTTAATCATTTCAAAGCGAAGACGCTCGTCCCTAATTCTTCTTCTAGTTAAAGCTGTATTAACAATAATATTCTCTACATACCCATCACGAGAACCACGTACTACCTTTTCTGTATCAGGCTCTTGAGGGGTACGACAAGGATAACTGCGGACATCAACAATCAAGGCCTTCTTTTCACCTTCTACTAATAAGGCAATGAGCCCCGACAATACTTGGTCGACTACTTCATCTACCGTTTCAACAGGTTCTACAGACTGATGAACTAGTCTGTTTTGGACAATCTCATATAATTTATTTGAAAACGTCTCATTATCATTAATTTCTACAAGTTCTTCCATAATTTGAATGATAAAGCCTGTATCACATAATCCATTTACATAATATATATGTACTGGTTTTTTCACTAATTTTAATCTACGAACACCTAAATCAAAACTAGTCCCTAGTCCTACCCTTTGTTTCATAATCTCTTCAAAATCCGTTAATTTACTAGGAATCAAAGTGGCTCTTGATAAATCATTTTTAGGCATTGAATCCACTCCTCTCTAAGATGATTTGAACAGCCTTCTTTGTAATAGGAGCTCCTATTTTTACATGATCCTTTCTTGCCATTTTACCAATGTCACCAATTCCAACAACAATTGGAATATTTAATTCATCTATACTATAAACTGTATCACCATTAATCCGACCCATTTCCATTTCAGGAATACCAAACTTATCTACACCAAATGGTGTTAATTGACCATCACGATCCACACAAACGGAGACCCTCGTCCATTCTGCCTGTCGCGTTTTAGAGGCTACTGCTATCACACCTAAAACATTGACCCCTTCGTGCTTTGCTACATATTTTAACGCTCGTTCACCACTTCCTTCCCCTAAGTAGCCACTATCATCAAACATCACAAAAACAGGATCATTTGGGGCTTTCATAATGAGAGACACAATTCTTTCCCCTGATAATACTGACGGATTTCCATGTGACTCCGAAATACAGCGTCCGCCCATTTCTTTTGCAATCAGCTCCACTACTTTTCGGGCATAATCATCTCCATCTGTAATAATTATCACATTCCGTTTTTGATTCATGATGTTGTTCCCTTCTTTACTTGTTATAGGTCAACATAATAGATCCAGTGAAATAATGAACCAATAATTTTACCAAATACAATTGCCATTAACAGAAGAACAATTCGGTCATCTACTCCAATGCGCTTTGCTAAAATGGGAAGAACATTCAACACCTCTGTCAGTGCAGCTGCCAGCATCCCAATAAAAACGCCTGAAAACAGACCAATAAAGATTAAGACAAAACGTGATAAATGCAAGGACGGCGGGCTTAAACTAAACCAACCACCAATTAGTGCTCCAACGATAATGGCTAGTTCGTACGAATGAATCATTTTCATTGTTTTTGTCAGTTGTGTTAATCTTGGAATGATTCCAAGAACGGTTAAAAAGGCTACGAACCCTGAACCGACTGCCAATCCACCAGCAAGCCCCACTGCTATTACGACTAAAACACTAATGGTCATTTAAATTCTTTACACTTTCCTTATTCTCATTCATGATGACATACTGATCTAGATCTTGTTGATAATTAAACATTTCAACTTCTAGTGGGCTAGGCTCTTCATTAAGTCGTTTTCGGAACACATGATTAAAAAACAAAATCATCCCTAAACCTAAGCCAATTGAATATGGAATTTGCAATAATAATGGTTTGTCTTTTTCTTCTCCTGTTATGACTTTGTATAGGTTTTTATGAACAGCCATCATGCTGACATCTTCATGAAAATTCATGATAGCCAGCGCAGCGCCAATAAATAGTAATAACCAAACAAGAACAAAAAAGGGTATAGACATCTTCTTCTTTTCATAGATGACTTCTACAATGACCTGTGAGGGCCCTATTGTTTGGATATCCACACTTTTATAAGCAGAAGTGATGAGCTTGATCACTTTCATGACGTCAATGACAATCATATTATTATCCTTAGAGGTAACATTATGAACCTCTAACTGTTCAATCTCCGATAAATAATTGTCCGGCGCAATAATTTGAGCTATTTGCCCCACAAAGATAGGACGATTCACGCTCACTTGAACCCTGTGACGCAAACGGATATAAATCGCTTCTTCCATCTGTTTCACTTCCTATACATGATTTACCTTTCTCTATAGATAGTATGGAACATAGACATTTTTTTCATCAATCCAATAAATGTTAATCATCAATCCATAAAAAAAACGCATTGATCTATGTTTGATCCATGCGTTCTTTCATATTTTGTAATATTTTTTTCTCTAATCTTGATACTTGCACTTGAGATATACCTAGTCGTTCAGCAACCTCAGACTGTGTTTGATCTTTATAATAGCGTAAATAAACAATCAACCGCTCTCTTTCGTCCAACTCACGAATCGCTTCTTTTAAAGCAATTTTATCGAACCACTTTGTTTCATTTTGATCAGAAATTTGATCAAGTAACGTAATAGGATCGCCATCATTTTCGTACACTGTTTCATGAATTGAAGACGGTGCTCGACTTGCTTCTTGAGCCATTACTATTTCCTCAGGAGAAAGTTCCAAGTGATCTGCCAACTCATTAATGGTTGGGATTCGATTTAGCTTTTTGGAGAGTTCTTCTTTTGCTCGACGTATTTTATTACCAGTTTCTTTTAATGAACGACTTACTTTCACTGTCCCATCGTCTCGAATAAAACGCTGGATTTCTCCAATTATCATCGGAACTGCGTAAGTTGAAAATTTAACATCATAAGATAAGTCAAACTTATCTACAGATTTTAACAATCCGATGGAACCAATTTGAAATAAGTCGTCTGGTTCATACCCTCGATTCAAAAAACGTTGTACAACAGACCATACAAGCCTCATGTTTTTTTGAACAATTACATCTCTCGCTTCTTGATCTCCATCTTGACTTCGTTTAATGAGCTCTTTGACTTCTTCGTCCTTTAAATACGGTTGCTTAGTAGATTTAACCTCCACATCCATAGGCACGACTCCTTAATTGAATATCGCATTACTTTTTGCCAATAATTTCTTTATTCGGACTACGGTGCCTTTTCCTGGTTGCGATTCAATTTCCACTTCGTCCATAAAATTCTCCATGATCGTAAACCCCATACCTGAACGCTCTAAATCAGGTTTTGTCGTAAAAAGTGGCTGACGCGCTTCTTCAACATTAGCAATTCCTACTCCTTCATCACGGATCATCACATCGACCATTCCATCTTCTAACCGAACAGAAATATAAACAATCCCTGCAGGGTTATTATCATATCCATGAATAATTGAATTAGTAACTGCTTCAGAAATCACAGTTTTAATCTCAGTTAATTCGTCCATCGTTGGATCAAGTTGTGCAATAAATGCTGCTACCGTAATACGTGCAAATGATTCATTTTGACTAAGAGCACAAAATTGTAGACTCATCTCATTTCTCATTCACGCTACCCCCAATCGTTGTAAAGCATTTTCTTCTGAAGGCTCCATTCGAATAATTTTAAATAAGCCTGACAGATCAAATAATCTCTTAACGGAAGGAGAGATTGCGCATACAACCATTTCTCCATTTTGTTGCTTAATTTGTTTATATCGACCTAAAATAACACCAAGACCAGAACTATCCATAAACGTTAAGTTCTCAAGGTTTAGAACGATGTGGGTGATTCGATGTTCTTCAATTAAGTTTGTAGCCTGCTCTCTAAGAGTAGCAGCCGTATGATGATCAAGTTCCCCACTTAATCGAATTAACAAAATATTCGAAGCACTTCCTTTTACATCAAAATCAATCGTTAGACTCACTATTCGAAAGCCCCCTTTTCTTCGTATAGTGAGTCTATTCTACGCTGTTCTTTCCTTTTCCTTCTTAAAGACAAAAGTAGAAGAATTTCGCCATTTTTCCCTAACGACACACAAGAGATTCTGATGCTTAATAATCGCACATGTATTTAATTTATTTTCGAAAACATGCCAAATGATCGTTTGAATAATTGCCACCAGCTCGCTTCATCTACATCGGATTTTGCCACTAGGGCAGATTCACTTAATACTTTTCCATCCTTCTTTATGGTTAATGTACCTATAACATCACCTTTTTTTACTGGTGCCTTTAACTTTTCCATTGTGACCGTTTCCTTAACATCGTCTACCTTCTCGCCCTTTTTAGTCAGCACGGAAATTGACTCACTAGTTAAAGCACTGACTATTTTTTTCTCACCTTTTGATATATCAGCTTTCATTAATTCTGTATTTTTTTCATAAAGAGGGTGGGTCGTATATTGATTAAAAGCATAATCCAGCATTTTGGTTACTTCAGCATTTCTCTCTTTCGGAGTAGGAACACCGAATACAACCGCAATCACTCGCATATTGCCTTTTTTCGCCGTTGCCGTTAAGCAATATTTTGCTTCGCTTGTAAAACCCGTTTTTAACCCATCGACCCCGTCATAAAAACGAACGAGTTTATTTGTGTTAACAAGCCAAAACTTTTTTTCTGTATTTTCTCGTAAATAAGATTCATATGTTCCTGTAAAATTAGTTATTTCAGGATATTTGAGTAACTCTTTTGCCATCATGGCCATATCGTGTGAGGAACTATAATGATCGTCTGCAGGTAAACCAGTTGGATTTTGGAATTTAGTATCCTTCAAGCCTAGAGTAGCAACTTTTTCATTCATGATTTTTACAAAGTTCTCTTCACTTCCAGCTATAAATTCCGCCATTGCCACAGATGCGTCATTTGCAGAGCCAATCGCTATCCCTTCAAGCATTTTCTTTACTGTCATTTCTTCGCCTGGCTCTAAAAAGATTTGCGATCCTCCCATACTTGCAGCATATTCACTTGTCCTAACTTTATCTTCCCATTTGATTTGCCCTCTTTCAATTGCCTCCATAATGAGAATCATCGTCATAATTTTTGTCATTGACGCTGGTGCAAGTTGTTCATGACTATTTTTTTCATATAGTACTGTCCCAGTATCTCTTTCAATCAATACCGCTGACTTGGCTACCTTGGCAATCTCTGATTTTTCTTCCTGTGCAGATGGAAAAGGTACCCATAAACTTAAACTTAAAAACGATATCATTAATAGGGTCATTACGTACTTCATTCAATTGCCTCCATTCACTCTAATACAGTTACTAGCCCCATTCTTTCCACTTCTATTTTTTTTATACAGATTAATAGAGATTTCATTAACTGAAAACTGATGAATTCCTTAAGCCTAAGGGACAATTCTTTGGCTTATGCTTAATGAAATACACTTATGGTTCATCAAAATGTCATGTGAAGGGCTTATGTACTGGTAAGCGGTAGAAATAGGAGAATGCGGCCATCTTTTAGACTAGACGACAAGTAGAAGCTTAGTAATCGGTACATAAAAAAAACCTGTGATGATAATCATCACAGGCATACCCTTTTACAATGTAATTTCTTCGTGAATTAACGTTGGGGCTGACACTTTTTCTTTTGTAACCGATATATTCTCATACAATTTCTGTTTAACTTCTTCGATATCTTCCTGGTTACTATAAATCGTGACAAGAGCTTCCCCTTTCATTACTTCATCACCGATCTTCTTCTTCAATTCTAACCCTACTGCTAAATCGATAATCGATTCTTTAGTAGCTCTACCAGCTCCAAGCAGCATAGCAGCTGTTCCTACTTCATCCGCCACAATTTCTGATACGAAACCTGCCTCTTTTGCTGGAAGATCTATTTTATATTTAGCTTGCGGAAGCTTTTCCGGTTGATCTACAAGTGAACCATTGCCACCTTGGGATTCTAAAAAGACTTTAAATGCTTTTAACGCGCTACCGTCATTCATCGCTTTAATGAGCATTTCTCTAGCTTCTGAAAGAGTACTTGCTTGTTCAGCTAAATACACCATATGACTACCGAGGGTTAAACATAGTTCCGTTAAATCTTCAGGACCCTCTCCTTTTAGAGTGTCAATCGCTTCTTTCACTTCAAGCGCATTTCCTATCATGTAACCAAGTGGTTGACTCATATCTGAAATAACAGCCATCGTTTTTCGGCCCACGTTATTTCCGATACTCACCATCGCAGATGCTAATTCACGAGAGTCCTCAAGGCTTTTCATGAAAGCCCCAGCACCTGTCTTAACATCCAATACAATTGCATCCGCTCCAGCAGCAATCTTTTTACTCATTATGGAAGAAGCTATCAATGGAATACTATTAACCGTTGCTGTGACATCACGCAGAGCATATAGCTTTTTATCAGCAGGTGTTAAATTACCACTTTGCCCTATTACAGCAATTTTATTTTCATTGACTAAACGAATAAAGTCCTCTTTTTCAATCTCAACATGGAAGCCGTCAACTGCCTCTAGTTTATCGATTGTTCCACCTGTATGTCCTAATCCACGTCCACTCATTTTTGCTACAGGTACACCAACTGCTGCAACGAGTGGCCCGAGTACAAGTGTTGTCGTATCTCCAACTCCACCAGTCGAGTGCTTATCTACTTTAATACCGTTAATGTCTGAAAGATCTATTTGATCTCCTGACTCCACCATTGACATTGTTAAATTCGCACGTTCTTGTTCACTCATTCCTTGGAAGAAAATCGCCATCGTAAGAGCACTTACTTGATAATCTGGAATTGTTCCTTCTGTATACCCATCAATAATAAATTGGATTTCTTCTGTTGAAAGTTCTCCACCATCACGTTTCTTCTCAATCAAATCGACCATTCTCATTAGTTATCACCTGTTTTAGATAGATTTTACAATTTCTTTTACGTATGTTAAGAAATTGCTACGAACTTTTTCTGTTGTTTCGATTACCTCATCGTGTGTTAACGGTTGATCTAATATACCTGCAGCCATATTTGAAATACAGGAAATTCCTAAAACCTTCATTCCACCATGACGAGCAACAATAACTTCAGGAACGGTTGACATCCCTACAGCATCTCCCCCTAAAATACGCGCAAGACGAACTTCAGCTGGCGTTTCATAAATCGGCCCAGTATTACCAAAATACACACCCTCTTTAATATTTAAAGAGATTCGTCCTGCGACATCTCTTGCAAGCTGTTGAAGAGATTTTGTATACGCTTCCGACATATCTGGGAATCTGTCTCCTAATGTTTTATCATTTGGACCGATAAGTGGATTTCCTCCCATATTGTTAATATGATCAGTAATAATCATTAAGTCACCAGCTTCAAAGCTTTCATTTACACCACCAGCAGCATTCGTGACAATCATTGTTTCAACCCCAAGTTGTTTCATTACACGAACAGGAAACGTTACTTGTTCAAAGGAATACCCTTCGTAATAATGAAAGCGACCTTGCATAGCTACAACTTGCTTTCCGGATAATTCACCAAATACTAATTGTCCTGCATGCCCTTCTACTGTAGAAACAGGAAAATCAGGAATTTCGTTATAAGGGATTTTGACAGCATTTTCAATTTCATCAGCTAAAACACCTAATCCTGACCCTAAAATTAACCCAATTGTCGGTTTGACAGATGTTTTATTTTCTAAATATGTTGTTGCATTTTTTATCTTTTCAATGTTCATTTCCTGTTCCTCCTTACGTTAAATCCTTTAAGAAACTTGTACCAAACTGAGGCATCTTCACATTAAAATTATCCGCAACCGTTGCGCCTATATCAGCAAATGTTTTGCGAATTGGTAGTTCTTTTCCTTCTTGCATCCTTGGAGAATAGGCTAATAATGGAACATATTCACGCGTATGGTCCGTTCCTGGTGCAACTGGATCATTTCCGTGGTCAGCTGTAATAATCAAAAGATCATCGTCTGTCATTTTCTCGAACACTTCTGGAAGTCTAGCATCAAATTCTTCTAATGACTCACCGTAGCCCTGCGGGTCACGTCTGTGCCCAAACAAAGCATCAAAATCAACAAGGTTTAAAAAGCTTAACCCGGTAAATTCTTTATCAAACACAGAAATGGTTTGATCCATTCCATCTTTATTGGATTTGGTTCGAATCGATTCCGTTACACCTTCTCCGTTAAAGATGTCAGAAATTTTTCCAATTGCTATTACATCTAAACCTTCGTCCTTCATTTCATTCATAACAGTCCGCTCAAATGGCTTCAATGCATAATCATGGCGATTTGCTGTGCGCTTAAAATCACCTGGCTCTCCGATAAACGGACGAGCAATTACACGGCCTACTAGAAATTCTTCTTTATTCGTAATTTCGCGTGCAATTTTACAGATTTCATATAATTCTTCTAATGGAACTACTTCTTCATGTGCAGCAATTTGAAGAACTGGGTCAGCAGATGTATAAACAATTAAAGCACCTGTCTTCATATGTTCTTCACCTAATTCATCTAATATAGCTGTCCCACTTGCCGGTTTATTTCCAATAATTTTACGGCCTGTTCTTTCTTCTAGTTCGTCCAGTAATGCCTTCGGAAAACCTTCGGGATACACTTTAAATGGTTGATGGATGTTTAGACCCATAATTTCCCAATGACCCGTCATTGTATCTTTTCCAACAGAAGCCTCTTCCATTTTGGTAAAATACGCTAATGGTTTGTCCTCTTTTTGAATCCCTTTAATTTCACGAATATTTGAAAGACCTAGCTTTCCTAAATTCGGCATCTTTAAACCATTCATATGTTCGGCGATATGCCCTAATGTATCTGCTCCCTCATCATTAAACTTCGCTGCATCCGGTGCTTCTCCAATCCCAACTGAATCCATAACCATTAAATGGATTCGTTTATATGTAAAATCCTTCATTGTTTTTCCTCCCTCGTAACTAATTTTCATGTACATTCTTTGAGTTAATTTACCCTGAAAATTAGCTGGTAATCAAATAAATAATTTGTCAGAAGTCTGACCTCTGCTCTATTGTAAATCTTCTTTTCATTTTAAACAAGCTAAACCGTTTACAAACCTGTGACAATTCTATAAAACTATTAATCTATATGCATTATGCTCGTGGATGGAACTTTGAATAGACCTCTTTAAGCCTTGTTTTCGTCACATGTGTATAAATTTGTGTTGTCGATATATCAGCATGTCCTAGCATTTCTTGGACAGCTCGTAAATCAGCTCCATTTTCAAGTAAATGAGTGGCAAAAGAATGCCTCAATGTATGAGGAGTTAATTCTTTCTCGATATTCGCCTTAGTCGCTAACCCTTTTAAAATCTTCCAAAAGCCTTGGCGAGTTAATCGGTTTCCATGATGGTTTAAAAAGAGTGCATCCGTATTATATTTAGGTTTCCTTAACTTCGGTCGTCCCGTTTCCAAATAAGTGGTCAACACTTCAATTGCTTTACTTCCAAGTGGGATAATCCTTTCTTTATTTCCTTTCCCTATACATCGTACGAACCCCATTGTTAAATGAACATCGTCCATATTTAAAGAAATCAACTCACTTACACGCATACCCGTTGCATAAAGAATTTCAAGCATTCCTTTATCTCTCTTTCCTATTGGGGTAGACTGTTCTGGTGTTTCAAGTAAGGCTTCTACTTCTTCTAAACTGAGAATTTTCGGTAGCTTCCTCTCTAGTTGAGGAGTCTCAAGATGGACAGATGGGTCTTGATCGGTTACTTTTTCGCGCAGTAAAAACTGATGAAATGATCGTATTGAAGCAATATGGCGAGCAAGTGTTTTAGATGACTTCCCTTGTTCTGATAAAAATTTTAAAAATTGGACGATATTCATTCGGGAAATTTGATTTAAGATGGTTACATCTTCTATGTTTCGAATAAATTTCAAATAATTTTTTAAATCACGTTCATATGAAACAACTGTATTCTGTGATAATCCTTTCTCAACAATTAAAAAGTGAATAAAATCCCTTAGTCTATCCTCCACAATCTCATTCCCCTTCTCTATAAAAAAGTATCAATCGATCAAGAAAAGGAAATTGTCCTTGATGAATGGGCTGGAAAACCTTCACAGCTGCTCCCTGTGGTTGATCGTATCGATGATAATTTTCATATTCTTCATTTATCCACATCATACCATAGTAGAACAGGATGGTGGAGCCTGTAAAAAGAATAAATACCTTTAACATTTTCCATAGCATTATCACCATTTCTTTCATAGCTCATGTCCCCTTTGTAAAAATGGAAGAAAGGGTATCGTAGAGTTACAGGACTACTACATTTTACTCAGCAAATTATCTTACGCTTGCTTCCCCGTTTCCATCCTTTCTTATTATTACAAGCTATGACGTTTTAGGACGTTTTTATACCTTTGAAAGAAAAAAAACAGATGGTAGTTTGATCAAAAAATAAGGCTAAATTTTTTTTACATCAATTTTGTTTTCGATAGTAAAGTGAAAATAGTAGTAAAATCAAGGAATTAGGATCGAGATATAATGGAAATTATAACGGTCAATACAGTTGCAGAATTAATAGGAAAAGGTGTTTTGCCTTTGTACAGCATTTGGGTTGTTCACAGAGAATAAAATGAGGAAACATTTGATGTCAATGTATGGGGTATGGGATGAAATTGAAAATAAATGAGATGGAAGAAAGTTGTTTCGGAACATTAGAAGGATCAGAAAAAACACTTGATCGTATTGTTGAACAAAACCATGAATTACATGATTAGATTACCAAATGAGAATAACTAAGAATTAATAAACTAAAATATAAACCTCTTTCATATTTGTGAAATTCTATAGAAATAAATATCTATTTAATCACTAAAAAAGAAACCGGACACTACTCCAGCTTCTTTTGTGTTCTAAGAAAGTTAATATCATTTCAATTTTTACTAAGCTTTTGAATTCCAACGTGCAAAATTAAACCTATTACACTCCAAATGTTAAGAATAAGAGCAATTGTAACCAAAACCCAATGTAACAGCTCTGGTAACATTGTAACCTGAGTTATTACTAAAGTACTATTACCTATCAATAATAATGAAAATAGAAAGGGTAAGTTCTTTACCACAAAACACATCTCCCTTACATATCCAATATTTATTAAATTATACTTAATTTTCTTCAAAAAACAACAATCTTTGGAAAACAACCAATAATAAAGAAAGGGGCATGACGAATCCGTCATGCCCCTTTCTTTACTATTCTTTATTTTTTTCTTGGCAGCGAGAACAAATACCGTGGAAAGTTAAACGATGATCTTTTATTTTAAAATGCCAATCCCTCTCCACAATTGCCTCAACATCTTCTAAAAGGTCATCTTGTATTTCATCAACGGAACCACATTCAATACATACTAAATGGTGATGAAAGTGCGCAGCACCTTCTTGCCTTAAATCATATCTAGATACACCGTCTCCAAAGTTAATTTTATCAACAATTTTCAATTCGGTTAATAATTCTAAGGTGCGATACACTGTTGCTAATCCGATTTCTGGAGATTTTTCTTTAACGAGGAGGTATACATCTTCTGCACTTAGGTGATCTTCTTCATTTTCCAGAAGGACTCTTACCGTCGCTTCTCGCTGTGGCGTCAATTTATAACTGGCAGAATGTAGTTGTTTTTTTATTCGATCTATACGGCTTTCCATCTATTTCAACCTCCCTCGTCACTCTCCTAATTATTATAACAAAAAGGGACAAAGAAGGAAAATAAAATTATTCTAAACAGTTGTTTATAATTATTATTAAGTGTAAATAGTCGATTTTCAATTAACTGTGAGGACGCTCTTCATTAATGATGGGGATAAGTATGCTTCTATTCCGGCTGCAACAGAAATAACGATGATGGCTATGACGAATGCTAAAATATATTTTGAAAACAACGGCAAAATTTGAATATTTGTCGTGCGCTGAGTAAACAATTTACGGATTAGTTGCATAGTAATACCCACTGCTAAAACCGCAATAACAATAAAGACAGGAATAATGATTAAATTTTGTGGAAGAACAGATACAAAAGATAGAAGAAAACCATGCCATTCCATCTGATCGACAAGAAAACCAATGGAAAAGCCGATGACCATCCCCTTCATAAACAAAAATATAAAAATCAACGGAAGTCCGATAATTGAAATGCCTAGCACCCATAATAAACCGATATATTTTAAATTATGAAAAAAACTTTGACGAAATAAATCTTCTGAAGCAGCAACTTCTCCATCCGCCATTTGACCAAAAAATTGACTTAAATAAAAATCTAAATCCTCTTTCTGTGTGAAAGAAAGGGAGTTGACAACAATTGCACCAAAAATAACGCCCATCATAAATAGCGTTATGATGAAAAAATAGATTGAGGAGTACGTTTTCAAATGGATCATTATAGGATTATTGGCTGCGATTTGTTTGTACATTAGAGTACCTCCTTGAAATCAATTACTAGATTATATGAATTCAAGTGTACAAATATTACAGTGAAAAACTAGAGAATATGGTTGATTATTCCACGAGTTTCCTTATATAATATGACGAAAATACAAACACACAAGGAGTGAATTGATATGAATCCTATTCTTCTTGATTTCCCTGACAAAATAGAATCGAATCGATTGTATATTCGACCGTGTTTACCAGGTGATGGTCCAATTGTCCATGATGCTATTATCCATTCAGCTCCTGAACTAAAAAAGTGGCTTCCTTTTGCAAAAAAAGAGCAACCTCTTGAAGAGGTCGAGGAAAATATAAGGAAATCTTATAGCGCTTTTATTAGCCGCGAAGATATTAGACTACATATTTTCCGAAAGAGTGATGACAACTTTATTGGTTCCACCGGTTTTCACCGCTGTGACTGGGAGATTCCTAAAGTTGAGATTGGGTACTGGATTGATACAAGGTATAGTGGAAAAGGGTATATGGCCGAAGCTGTTCACCGCCTAACTCTTTTTGCATTGGATTTCTTCAAGGCTAACCGAATAGAAATTCGCTGCGATGATCAAAACCTTGCTTCACGAAGGATTCCAGAACGATTGGGTTACCACTTGGAGGGTATACTTCGTAATGATAGCGTAAGTGTAGATGACAACAATCTATTACGTAACACTTGTGTATTTTCATTGCTATCATCTGAGAAAGACAACTTCATCATTAATGGAGAGCGACTATTTAAGAGCAGTTAACTTCTTATGCTCTATAAAACTCAACTAACATACCTTTCCATTTCGGGGGAAAGAATTTCCCCTGCTTATTCCGTTTGTTTTTCATATTGGCTATGTTAAATAATATTGTTGATTTCTCTAGTGAAATTAAGAGAACTTCCATTTAAGAAAGTGACTTTGACATATCCAACATATTTTTAAATCCGAGATTTTCATAAACCTTTCTCCCTGTCGAACTTGACCACAACCTTGCTCGTTTTGCCCCTTTATCTTTAAGCCATAAACAAATTTCATCTACTAATTTATAGGCTAATCCATTATTACGATGCTTCTTTAATGTATATACTGAAATCACCCGACCGAAAAGACTAGGTTTTTCAGCAAGCGGGTAGGAATACCCCGTTCTAATTAGCCCTCCTGCACAAGCAACAATATTATCATTGCTATCTACGGCAACTCTGAATTTTAAATTACCTAATTCAGATTCACTAATAAACAAGTTCTTAACCTCTTCAATCCTCAGTAAATCAGGTTTTGGAATTCCATCGTTTTCTCCCATTTCACTTGCCATTTTGCACCAAAAATCTACCATTATAGTAATTTCATCATTAGTAGACCATCGTGTTTCATACATTCAATCACCTCCAACATTTAAGGACTTTTGATTTTGTTTGTTCGATTTTTGTTAATTAATATTGCCTTTTCTTGAACAACGCAGTTATTTATTTGGAAAATCCTGATAATATCAATTTAACATAGGTTTCGACTGTTGAGAATAAACAACGTTCTATTATTATTTTACTTACAGTACCATCGTTGTACCAATGCCTAAAACTATCTGAGGTATTGGAACCAACTTGCTTGCGGTTTATAATACATTTAAACAGATAATACTAATGACAATTTAACCGATATCCATATTTTAATAGAATGGAGGAAGACTAGTTGAAAAAATCAATTGCTGTTTTTTCATTTCTGTCAGTTCTAATAATGATTGTGAGCTGCACTCAAAGTAATTCTTCTAGCAAAGATTGGAAGTCTAGTTTTATTGTTTGGCAGAAGGATTTATATGCAGTGACGAGTGATATTGTTAAAGAACAGGATGTGGGTGAATCAATCGGTAAAGTTACAAGCTACTCTGATCAAGAGGTAAATGCAAGAAAAGGGGAAGTATTCTCAAATGAATTTCAAAAAGGTTCTATAATCTATGAGATTCAAGGAATGAGTACAGAAGAAGCGATAGTAGTTAAGGAGCAGGGGGTATTGACAAAACTAATAAACAAAGGTGGCTATGATTATAGATAACCTGATTACTCGCCGGGGGTTTGGTTTACTTCCCAAATAAAAGAAACCATTTTAATAAGGATAATTGATAATCAAATGGTTTCTTCTCTTATGATTATTTTTTAGGTTTATTCATAATTGTTCCTCATACATTAATCAAGTCACTTTAATAAGAACCATTCATAACTACATTTCCTCCCTTTTTTGATTATCTCAATCCTTTATTTTTCACATGCCCAGCCATCTTTATCTCTGTCGTGTTTAGATTCGTAAGCTGGATGATCCGCAGCAACACCACTAGGATATACTTTTCTCATTTCAGTACAGTTTTTGTATGATTCTGTTACTGTAGATGTAGAGCTATTATTTTCTTCACCTTCTGATGACGTAGTTTCACTACTTTGTCTAGGTCATTCATCAACTTCCGTATCTAAATCACCCTTAGTTGTCCCATTTTTGCCGAACGCCCATAAACCCGTTTCTTTATTTCGTGCTTCACGAGCAAGCTTAACAAACCAATCACTATACTTAACATCTGGTTGATATGTAGATGGTTCAGCATACCCATTAATCACTAAATCAGCATTGAACATTTTCTTTCTAATTTCATCTTCATCCATATCATCAGTTGGAATGTCTAACCATATAATTCTTAATAAACGGTGATAGCTGTCTTTTTCTGATACATCTCGTTGCATCCAAACTTTTTTACCGGTTAATTTATCTTGAGTATATTTACTAGCTTCCTTTCCGTACTCTTCAGTCCTAATTGTTGATTCAGGGGTATTGACCCCTACTAATCTAACTATTCGTCCATCGTTTAGCTCCACTGTGTCACCGTCAACTACCTGACTTACCGTAACTTCCTCTAAGCCATATAATTTAATGAGATCTTGTTGTTCTTTATCTTCCACTGTCGTTTCTTCAGACGCAACTTCCTTTTCTTTATCAACTCTTTCTTCTGCCTTTTCCGTCTCCTCATCTGCTTGAACAAACGTTATTGCCATGATAGAGCTAAAAAGAAATCCCGTTATAATAAATATTCTTGGGTACTTATAGGTTCCATTCCCAACTCTATTTTGAAGAGATTGGTACACACCAATTAAAACAACTGTAAACCCAATCCATGCCAACGGTGTAATCGTCAAAGACGAAAGCAAAAGCAGGATAGCAAAAATTTGTAACGGTATTTTATATTTTTTCACTACTATTCTCACCCTTTAATTTACCGATTTAATAGAGTTGTATTGTTGCAATGTATTAAAGTGAATTATAATGAATTCTTACCCAGTTATTCCTTCTCACTTCTCACTCATACGGTTCATCCATTACGATTTAAAAAGCAATAAAATATTGTTAAAAACAACAATACTTTATTGCCTATCTATCCATTTACCATATCTTCCTCCTCCACCAGCTTGAAGCTCCACTTTCCCATTTCTAGCTTGGATTATTCGATGAACGAGTATATCAGGAATCACCTTTCTTAGTTGCTCTTCCGTGACATGGTGAAGAATGTTCATTTCGCTTTTAAAAGCCGACAATAATTTATCTCTCGTTTTCTTGCCTATACCCGGAATGTTCTCTAACGGGATTTGATGAATATATGGTGGTCTTAATTTCGTACTCTCAACCCTTTTTAGCTCACTAATTCGGGTTTTAACACCTTTTATCCAATTTTGTCCACCACATTTCTCACAACTACCCCCTCTCCAAATGGCACCACATGCTTTACAGGTACTTTCATAGTACTTACCTAGGAGAGGATTCAATCCGTAATTACCAATAATACTACGTCGTTCTGATGAACTTAAAGCCTTTTGAATTTCTTCAAATGAAGCGTTCTCTAACCTAAAAACGGTGTATTCTCTGGCCATTTTCCCAAGTGAATGAGCATCTGAATTGGAAAGAAAGGCAAAACCTTGTAGTTCACCAATTTGACCGGCCATTTTTGTATTTGCACTTAGTCCCAGTTCAACTGCATCGATAAGGTCGGGAGAAAACATTTCAGTTAATGAATTTTTCACCCCTTTGCCGTACAAGCTTTTAAATGGAGTAAAAATATGAGCTGGGATGAAAAGCCCGTTATACTCTTTAATTTTATGTTGCAATGTTATACCATCAACATTAATACGTTGGGTACTCAAGTGAGGATTTTTTACGACTGTTGTATACCATTTTGAGAACTTCTTTAAACTCATTAATGTTGGAAAATAACTGAGCACATGAACAGGTCCTGAAGAGCGGTGGTCATTTATCTCCATTTCACACCCAGGGATGAGCGTAACTCCATTGTGATAACGAAAACCTCCCCCTTGAAGCTCTTGTAGTAATTCAGCATTTAGTAATAATTGTAATTCCTCAATCACTTCGGGCGAATGACAGTCAATAATTCCGACAATATCAATTCCTTTCGGATACCGAGCATACTCTAAAATTTTTTTCACCCGCATCTCTTTACTTGCAGTAATTTTGACAGGATTGTTCTGGTATGTCCGTCCAATATGAATATGAAGATCGGCAATAAATGATCTCATTATGAATTTTTTAGAGCTTGTTGTAGTTGTAAATATTGAACAGCATAGGATGTTTTGGCATCATAAATAACCTGATTTTTTATTAAATTCAATGCTTCATCAACCGTTATCTCCACTAATTCTACAAATTCATCCTCATCTGTCCCCTTACTATCTTCCATTACGTAGAGACCCTCTGCAATATATAGATGAACTAATTCATCTGCAAATCCTGGAGAGGTATAAAAACTAATTAAATGACTCATGCTTTTACAGCCATACCCGGTTTCTTCCTCTAACTCGCGTTCTGCGGTCACCTTTGGTTCTTCTCCCTCATCTAATTTTCCTGCTGGAATTTCTAGCAATGACCGCTCTAAAGCCTTTCGATACTGTTCAACCATAATGATTTTCCCGTCTTCTTTCACAGCTAAAACAGCGACAGCTCCAGGATGGTTAATAATTTCTCGTTTGGAAGTCTTTCCGTTTGGCAATTGCACGTCGTCTACTTTTAATGAAATGACTTTTCCTTTAAATAGTGTCTCGGATTTGATCGTTTTTTCTTCGAATTTTTTCACTGCCTATTCCTCCTTGTTCTAACACAACAATTTCATCATACATTTTATCATACTCCGGGGGTGAGAAGCTTGAAGGTATATGTACGAAAAAATGGCGTCATTATTAGTGGCAAAGCATGGGAAATCCGTGCGGCGCTTGTACATTATCAAAAGTCTTATCGATTTGTGAATGAATGGATCAAGGAAATTCATAAAAACGGCTAACCCATCATTGTCCCAAGTTCCTATTTTTCGTTATGATAAAAAGGGAATAAGCGATGAGAGGATGATAATGATGGAAAAGCGGCAGCTTGGAAAGTCAAATATATTCGTAAGTAAAATGGGACTTGGTTGTATGTCTCTAGGAACCGATGAAGCGCGAGCAAAAGATATAGTAGAAGCTGCATTATCGCATGGAATCAATTATTTTGACACAGCAGATTTGTATGACTTTGGCGAAAATGAAAAGATTGTGGGAAAAGCGCTTCAAGCCGTTCGTAACGATGTCATTGTAGCAACAAAAGTAGGGAATCGTTGGGCAAAAGACCGCTCTTCTTGGAAGTGGGACCCTTCCAAACGGTATATTAAAGAAGCCGTTAAAGCAAGTCTACGACGATTAAATATGGACTATATTGATTTATATCAGCTTCATGGCGGAACCATTGATGATCCTATAGATGAGACGATTGAAGCATTTGAGGAGTTAAAAAGCGAAGGATTAATTCGTTCGTACGGAATTTCCTCAATTAGACTCAATGTAATAAAGGAATACGTAAAGAAAGCTTCAATTGATACCATCATGATGCAGTATAGCTTACTTGATCGCCGACCAGAAGAAGCCTTCACTCTCTTAAGGGAAAATGAAATAAGTGTGGTTGCACGCGGTCCATTAGCGAAAGGAATATTAAGTAATACCATGTTAGAAAAGGCATCCGATAAAGTGTTAACAGAAGGATATTTAGATTATTCTTATCATGAGCTGACTCACCTTTTTTCTAGTATTCAAGATAAACTTGGGGATTTCCGATCGATGACTGAGCTATCTCTGCAATATACATTATCAGATCCCGCTGTAGGAGCTATTCTCCCTGGCGCGAGTTCAATTGAACAACTTATAGAAAATGTTCAAGCTCTGAATGCACCTCAACTTACCACAGAGGAAAGGCAGTTATTAAAAGACATAACAAAGATGTCCCGTTACCTTCAGCATCGAAATGGCCCTTATGAAATATAGAAAAGAAAAGTAGAAGCAGCGTGGCTGTTTCTACTTTTCTTTTAAAATATCCTGTATGATCCCAATACAATTCAAATATGATATAACCCGTCCCAAATATTAACGTTCTTTTTTCTTTAGAGTTAATTAAATATAGCTATTCCTAATCCTTGTGCAATCCGTTTCCCAAAAGTAGGGTCTACTTTATAAAAATGTTGAATTTGACGGAGTTTAATTTCATCTTTCGTTACAGGTGCCATTGAGGCAACAATTTGTTGAATAAGTCGTTCTTGCTCTTCATCACTTAGCAAGCGATATAAATCTCCAGGTTGAGTGTAATGATCATGGTGATCGAAACCTACACTTTCAGCTAAACCAGAAACCACACTCGTTGATGGTCGATGCTCAGGAGATTCTTCTGGACCATCAAAACTGTTTGGTTCGTAATAAGGGGATTTCCCCCCATTATCATCAAAGCGCATTTGTCCATCTCGTTGATAAGTCCTAACCTCTGATTTAGATCGGTTGATTGGTAAATGTTGATGGTTAGCCCCTACGCGATATCGATGAGCATCTGCATATGCAAAGAGACGTCCCTGTAGCATTTTATCTGGTGATGCCTCAATACCAGGTACAAATGATCCAGGAGAGAAGGTGGCTTGCTCCACTTCAGCAAAATAATTTTCCGGATTCCTATTCAAAACGATTCGACCTACTTCAATCATTGGATAATCTTTATGAGACCACACTTTCGTCACATCAAATGGATCGAAGCGATACTTGTTTGCATCTTCTAATGGCATAATTTGAACAGACACCTTCCATGACGGAAAATCACCCTCTTCAATCGAATTAAATAAGTCCTCTGTATGGTAATCTGGATTTTCTCCAGCAATCTCCACAGCAACTTTAGGTGCTAAATTTTTAATACCTTGTTCCGTCTTAATATGGTATTTTACCCAAACTCCTTCTCCCTCGGCATTCACCCACTTAAACGTATGACTTCCATAACCATTCATATGGCGGTATGTTGCTGGAATGCCACGATCCGACATAAGAATCATGATCTGATGCAAAGATTCAGGGGAAAGAGACCAGAAATCCCATACGGCTGTCGGGTTTTTCAAATGAGTTTGCGGGTCTCTTTTTTGTGTATGAATAAAATCAGGAAATTTAATGGCATCTCGAATAAAGAATACTGGGGTATTGTTTCCAACTAAATCATAGATGCCTTCTTCTGTGTAAAACTTCACAGCAAAACCTCGTGGATCTCTTACTGTATCTGCTGAGCCATTTTCTCCAGCTACTGTTGAAAAACGAATAAATAAGGGAGTGCGCTTCCCAACTTCTGACAAGAAATTTGCTTTTGTATACTTTGATACATCATTGGTTACTTGAAAATATCCATGGGCTCCTGCTCCTTTCGCATGAACGACTCTTTCTGGAACCCTTTCACGGTTAAAATGTGCTAGTTTCTCTAATAAATGAACATCTTGGATTAAAGTTGGTCCACGTGAGCCTGCTGTCATAGAATGCTGATTATCGCCAACAGGAGCGCCCCAGCTAGTTGTCAATTTGTTTTTATTTATAGTCATACGAAAACCACCTCATCAAATTAATATAATTTATAATTATTACAATCTAATAATAACATTCACTAATTAAAAATCAATACTTTTTTATAATTATTATAATTAAAAACTATATATTATTTTTGTAATAATCAGTTAATTACTGCTATATGCTAGTGTTCGTTACAATATCAAGAACATTGTAGAGAATGATTCTTAAGAAACACAATTATTTAGGGTGTAAATGGAACTAGTTCTTAAATAAACTATTTTAATTGAGAATCGGAGTAATGACTAGTTTAGAAGAACTATAACGAATGTTACATAGTCAGGTAAATGGGGATCAAAACTTCAGAGGAATTGATTGAGAAGGATGATTGTATAAAATGATGACTTTTTTTATCTATCACTTTTCTTAATGGCAATCTATCTATATGGCATTTGCCATCCTTTGCTACTAAGTCCGTACCTATTTTTCCTTCATCATATACATCATACTGAAGGGAGATTGTTACTCCCTTCACAAATATTAAGATGATAGGTTTCACAGTGCCTTGTAACAAATGAATCGAAACATCCTTTTCATTGCTCGAATTCGTTCATATACTTCTCTTCCATCGTTCTTTCAAAATTAATAAAGTTATTTATTTCGTAATAACGAGGCTTTTTTTTGGGAAGTTCAATGGCTTTTTTCTACAAATATGAAATAGATAGGGAATTATCTTTACTTCCCTTCTTAATCTTTAAACTCTTTCCAATCCATTTGACTTTCTTGTAATAATTGTTCAAAGCTCTTATTCTTCTCTTTCTGCTTTCGTTCTTCTTCTTTTCGTTTTGCTTCCAGCTGCTTCTTTTTCACTTCCTGTATTTCTAGTTCTTTCTTTGTATTTTGAAGCTGCTGAAGCAATGATACATCTAACGCATCCTTTAAGGTGGCTTTTTTTTCTGTTGTTTCTTTTTTGCGCTGTGGTTGTTTTCTCTTTTTACTCATCCTACTCTTCCTTTGCTCTATATTGTTTTACAATATGATGACTGTAACGCTTCTTCTATTCAGTATACCAAAAAAGCAGCCATTTCAGCTGCTTTTTACTTTTTATTCATATGCTTCTGTAAGTAGCTCTTCACCTATCGTTAACTCAGGTTCTGTTGAATCGATAATGTCTTGAACGGTAAATCCTTTTGCTACCTCTTTCAAAACAAGCCCTTTTTCGGTAACGTCGATCACAGCTCTTTCGGTAATGATTCGATCGACAACACCTTTCCCTGTAAGTGGTAACGTACACGTTTTTTTCACTTTTGAAGAGCCATCTTTACTGACATGGTCCATGATAACAATTATCTTTTGAGCACCATGCACTAGATCCATCGCTCCACCCATTCCTTTAATCATTTTACCAGGAATCATCCAGTTGGCAAGGTCACCATTTTCAGCTACTTCCATGCCCCCTAGAATGGCTATATTTATATGACCTCCTCGGATCATGCCAAATGACTCTGCACTATCGAAAAAGGAAGCTCCCTTAATAGCTGTGACCGTTTCTTTTCCAGCATTAATTAAATCCGCTTCCACATCTTCTGTATGAGGATATGGGCCAATTCCAAGAAGGCCATTTTCAGATTGAAGGACCACTTCCTTATTGTCTTCAATATAATTAGCTACTAATGTAGGCATCCCAATTCCTAAGTTTACGTAATAGCCATCCTTAATTTCTTTTTCCGCTCTCCTAGCAATTCGTTCTCTTATTTGCGCTTTATCCATTATAAACACTCCTCTCTACCCTATTATGGTCATCCGTCTTTCAATTCGCTTTTCTTGTTTTCCTTGAACGATTCGTTGAACATATACACTTGGTGTATGGATTTCATTAGGGTCTAGAGCACCCACATCCAACAACTCTTCTACTTCCGCAATCGTTACCTTCCCAGCGGCAGCAATCATTGGATTAAAGTTTCGGGCCGTTTTGTTATAAATTAAATTGCCCATTTTATCTCCTTTGGCTGCTCGTACAATGCTATAATCAGCAGTTATTGCTTCCTCTAACAGATATTCCTTTCCATTAAACCATTTCGTTTCCTTTCCCTCCGCAATCGGGGTTCCTACTCCAGCGGGTGTATAAAATGCAGGAATGCCAGCTCCACCTGCTCGTATTTTTTCTGCTAATGTTCCTTGCGGAATAAGTTCTACTTCTAATTCTCCAGCTAGAACTTGCCTTTCAAACTCTTTATTTTCCCCTACATATGAGCCAACCATTTTCTTAATTTGTCTATTTTTTAATAGTAATCCAAGTCCCCAGTCATCAACACCACAGTTGTTACTAATGACCGTTAAATCCTTTACACCAGATTCTACTAAAGCTAATATGGTGTTTTCTGGAATACCACATAAACCAAATCCCCCAACTAAAAGCGTACTTCCATCTTTTATATCAGCAATAATTTCAGGAAAAGATGTATAAACATTTTTCATATCCATTCTCCTTTTATTTTACTCTTTCTACTATTGTCGCTACACCTTGTCCTCCACCAATACAAAGTGTCGCCAACCCTCGGTTCCCCTCTTGTCTTATTAATTCATGTATTAAGGTAACCAGAATTCTTGCACCACTAGCTCCAATTGGATGCCCCAATGCTATTGCGCCTCCATTGACATTTACCTTATCAAAATTGAATTGAAGTGAGCGCCCTACCGCCAAGGATTGAGCTGCGAACGCTTCATTTGCTTCAATCAAATCCATGTCTTGCATCGTACAGCCAGTTTTCGCCATCACTTTATTCACAGCGTTAACAGGACCTAATCCCATTACACTTGGGTCAACCCCGGCACTGGCATTTCCCATTATCGAAACAAGCGGCGTAATGCCTAGTTCATCGGCTTTTTCCTTCGACATAACCACTAAAGCTGCTGCCCCGTCATTAATGCCCGAAGCATTTCCAGCTGTTACACTTCCATCCTTCTTAAAAGCAGCTCGCAGCTTTCCTAAGCCTTCAGCAGTGGTTCCTTTTCGAGGATATTCGTCCTGATTAAAAAGGAGAGAATCTCCCTTCCTCTGAGGTATTTCGACACTGACAATTTCAGCTTCAAACTTTCCTGACTCCATTGCTTGTACCGCTTTTTCCTGAGACTTTGCAGCAAATTCGTCTTGCTCACCTCTTGTCAGTTCAAAGCGTGAACAGAGATTTTCTGCTGTCATCCCCATATGGTAATCATTGAAAGCACACCATAAGCCATCAGAAATCATGCTATCAATGATATTCTGGTCACCCATTTTATACCCTTCTCTAGCTCCCTTAAGTAAATAAGGTGCTTGGCTCATATTTTCCATTCCACCTGCCACCACGATTTCAGCATCTCCTGCTACTATCGCTTGTGTCGCTAGATGTACAGCTTTCAACCCTGAACCACACACTTTATTTATCGTCATTGCTGGTACATCCTCAGATAAACCTGCTGTTAATGCCGCTTGACGAGCGGGGTTCTGACCTAATCCTGCCTGCAATACATTGCCCATAATGACTTCATCAACTTGATCTAAAGGTACTCCAGATTTATGTAAGGCTTCCTTAATAACGATACTCCCGAGTGTAGGAGCCGTTATATTTTTTAATGTACCGTTAAAGCTTCCTATCGCTGTTCGCACAGCACTCACAATGACAACATCTCTTCCCATCTGTATTCCTCCTCAAAATCTACTAACCTTAACACTATTCGATGTAAGCGCTTTAAATACCTTTCTGAATGTTTGAAAATTTTTGTTGATTCTTACTGTTTTGCTTTCTACAATAAAAGAAAACAGAGGAGGGGAAAGCATGAATTTACCACATAAAGCCACGATTATTGAAGTTGGTCCACGAGATGGTCTGCAAAATGAAAAACAATTTGTACCGACTGATATAAAAAAACAATTTATTTCCTTACTAAAAGCAGCCAATATTTCTGAAATGGAATTAACTTCATTTGTTTCACCTAAGTGGGTGCCACAAATGAAAGATGCACAAGAAATTGTGAATTCTTGCTTAGATGACCGACAAAATATCGTCCTTGCGCCAAATCATAAAGGAATTGCTCGTTTAAAAGAAACAGATTGTCGATCGGTCGCTGTCTTTGTAGGTGTTAGTAATACGTTTAATCAAAAAAACATTAATAAATCAACGACTGACAGCTTACTGGAGCTCGAGCCGTTAATTGATTCATTAAAACAAGAACATTATTTTGTTCGAGCTTGTATTTCAACCGCTTTTTATTGTCCTTATGAAGGAAAAATGAATCCTGAATCTACCTTAAATCTATGTCGATCCTTTGCTGAAATGGGAGTAGACGAGCTAAGTGTGGCAGACACAATAGGCATGGCCGCGCCTATGGAAGTATACACATTATTTTCAATGCTTTTAGATAAACTTGAATCCATTTTGTTAACAGCTCATTTTCATGACACTCGAAAAATGGCCCTGGCAAATGTGTTAGCTGCCCTACAAGCAGGAATCACACGCTTTGACACATCGGCTGGTGGACTTGGCGGCTGTCCGTTTGCACCTGGTGCATCCGGCAACGTTGCAACAGAGGACGTTGTTTATATGTTAGAGAGAATGGGCATTTCTACAGGTATCAATCTTGATACACTGTGCGAAGCTATTGACGTGATTCAACCACACCTTTCTCGTCCAATTGAAAGTGGGGTTTATTCTTTAAAATCTCGTACATAGTCCTTCTAGTTTTTGCTCATTCTAAAGATACGATTTCAGAGAAGGGAGGACATCGAATGAGTAAACGAGAAAAAGGCTTTAGCCAAAAAGGACAACCAAATGCCAATAAAGGAAAGCAAGTGATGGCCGCTGAAGATGTCGAAACTGCTATTCACCCCACTAAAAAGCATAATGCGAAGTCTTAAAGAGTAAAGGGTAGTGCCGATTGACACTACCCTTTTAAAACGCTTTTTAACCAACTCCAATCGTTAAACTATTAGTGGTTTGTCTCACCGATATTAAAATCGTTGAGACTCTTCTTTATCAAATCAAAAAGGAAAGAATGAAACGTTCCAGCATATTATTAATAGAAAGAAGCCATACATTCATGTTAAAGTGCTGCTTTATTTAAAGCTTTGTCGATTGTCTTACCTCCCCATTGAAACTAAACAAGTTAGCCGCCAAATCAAATGAATGAAAATAGAAGAAAAGTAGGTATGCTTTCCCTTTATAGAGAAAAATAAAAAGAAAGAACAAACCGTCGGAATGAACCAATAGTATCTAAGTCGAAAGGAGTGCTGTACTTGAAAAAATGGCTCGCCGTTACTTGGGGAATCCTTACAGCTGGATTCATTACCTTCTTCGGCCTGTATTCTTCGAATCGACTACTCTATATGAAAAAAAAAGAAGAGGAAGACATCATCAAACGTGAATCGATGGCAAATCGATTGAGCTTAGCTGATTTTAACACACTACCAAAAGAAGAGGTTACCATCCCTTCTCCGTTTGGCTATGATCTTCACACTTACTTTATTCACCCTTATAATTCGAAAAGGTATGTTGTTTTTTGTCATGGCGTTACGGAAACAAAGTGGAATTCCATCAAATATATGAATATTTTCCTAAAGCGTGGCTTCAATGCAGTCATTTATGACCACCGACGCCACGGTCAATCAGGCGGAAAAACAACCTCCTTTGGTCATTATGAAAAACACGACTTAAAGGCTGTCATCGAGGAATTGCGTAGACGAATAGGAGAGGATGCCTTCATTGGCATCCACGGTGAATCGATGGGAGCTGCAACGATGCTTCTATATGCAGGTGGACTGAAAGATTGTGCCGATTTTTATATTGCCGACTGCTCCTTTTCTGATTTTCAAGCACAATTTCTATACCGATTCAAAATGGATACAAAGGTAAATGGAAAATGGCTGCTTCCTATAACGAACCTCTTTTTAAAATATCGAGGAGGATTTACGTTTAAGGAAGTCTCTCCGTTATCAGTAATGCGTAATATAAGCAAACCCATCCTTTTTATTCATAGTCAAGATGATGACTTTATTTTACCTATCATGACGAAAGCACTCTTTCAGCAAAAGACAGGGGATAAAATGCTGTACATAGCTGATAAAGGAGCCCATGCTCAGTCTTACAACGAAAATCCTGAACAATATGAACGAGTCATTGACGAATTTTTAACGACCTATCTAATGTGAACAGAAGCAAACGTAAACGATTTTTACCGCTAACATCATTATCTATATGTAAGAAGGTATTTTCTATTATATTAAATAATACCTTCTTCTTCGTAAAATGACTTTCACCTTCCTGTTTTATATTCTAATAATAATAGTTTGGATAAAACCTTTTACCCATGACAATATAGATTTTTTTCCTGTTTTAGTAGGCAATTCTTCGGAAGTTGTGTTCGTTTCGTTCTTCGTTTTACTATCAACACTTCTTAATGGATTGTGAATAGAGCTTTTTTCTACTTCCACTTTAGGGGGTACCGCTCTCCCTATATTTTGCTGGACAGGATGTTGGTCATTCTTGAGATAACCTTTTGGTTCCTTCGTTAAACGGTCGTTCGTTTGTCTTCCTTCAATATCCTTGGCAGCATGTGAAGCTAACCGTTGATTGGTGTTATTTCCTTGAAGTGGAGCTTGTTGCCTTCGTTGCTTCCTGTTCATCGTATTACGCGGAAATCCTGGCTGCTGATAGTTTGATTGTGACATATGATTATTCTTTACTGTCCAATTTGCACTATTGAGTAATGATTGTAATTGTATATAGTCAGGTGGATGTCCGTGAGTTTCTTGTTGCGAGGTTTGAAGAATGTCACTAAGAGGATGATTGGGTTGAATACTTGTTTTTTTGACTTTTTCCTTCTCTTTCTTTTTCTTTTTTTTCTTCTTTTTTGAAGGCTTCTTTGTTTTTTCTACTTTCTCACTACTTTCTAGAATTTCTGAAGGCTCTCCTTCAATTAGTTGATGGTAATGATTATCCTCGAGTTGATTTTCTTTAACCACCTTTCCGTCTTCACTTTTTTCCGCTAGCAGTAGCGTAAGTGTTTGTTGCATCGTGGCCAGAGAAGAAGATAGCTCATCTAACTTTTTTGTTACGTTATCAATTTGTTCTTGTTGCTTGGACATCTGCCTATTAGAAGGTCCTCCCAAATCATGACCTCCTTCTTTCTCCTCCCACTCTAGGATTGTTTCCTCAGTTTTTATTCCCCCTGTTCCGTCACTCTCCCTATGCTCTTCGTTCTTCGTCTGTGCTAATAATTTTGTATACAAGAGTAAGAGCATTTTTAATTTTTCCAGCCTTTCCCTTTCACCGACATGTTGAATGTCCATATTCACACCCCTTTACAACTGTTTGTATAATATTTTATTGGCTATTTTTCTAGTTGTTACTCTTTTCTATTCATTTGTGCCATTTATTTTAAACAACCTCACTAAAATGTTGAAAATGGGTACAAAAACCATTATTTTATTGTTTTCACATTCCTTTCGCATTTTTCTATATCATTTAAAGGGTCACTCTTTAATAATTAGACTGAATATCCTTTGGAACGAGAGGATATTTAGATTGTAGTAGCTATTCTACCTTCTTAAAAACATAGTCATTAACCTATTTTCACTAAATATATACAAATGTCCAAACCTCCTATTGCTTCTCACATACTCTATTAATGTAATGAGAATCTGATAAGGAGGTGTTTTCATTTTGACTGAACATTCTACGAAAAAAGAACGTATCTGTATTAAAACGGAAAAGGTGTTTGATTGGATTGTAAATGAGGCAGATTTTACTGATATGCAAACTATAGCCCTTTCACCGGGTTCTTGTGATACATTAGACACTGTTACTTGTGAAGTGACAGATGTCGTGATTACAGAGGTACCAGGAACACGACAAGACCAAGAGTTTATCATTGATAAACTTCCTGTTACATTACAAGAAGTGATGCTTCAAAAAGTTATCACCTATACAATTACTGCAACATTTAATGATGGTACCCCCCCACTAGAAACTCCTTTTACACTCACTCGCTTTGAACAAGTCTTTTTATGTGCCCCAGAAGGTACAACCATAGTAGCCAATGATCTTGAGAATGATTGCTTTATTACAAGCCAAATGTGTCCGCAAGGTACTGCAGATCTGACCGTTGAAGTTAACTTAAAAATCTGTCAAAACATTCTCGTTTGCTTCCCAGTAGTTGTTGAACTGAAAACGGAATTTTGTACACCACGAGATGTTATTCCATTTACTTGTCCAACACCAGGTGTCCCGCAACAATGTCCAGAGCTTTTCCCACCACCAAAAAAGAAGCATCACTAGGAAGTCATTTCAACCTGAGCTTAGGAACTCCCTAAGCTTTTTTCTATTTCTTTAGAAACACTAGAAGTCCACACTCATTGACCTTCGTTCTCTTTTGAGAAAAGTCTATTATTCCCTGTTTTTAGAATGCTTTACGGTTCTATTCTTCAGTCAGCCTTCGTAAAGATGAATAGAGTACACCTCGCTCAATAATGAAGGAGTGAACGATTTTGAGTCACGAATTGGATAAGGTATTGCAGAAAATCCAGCGCTTAAGTAAGCAGACAGATGACTATATTACAAAACTTGAGTATGTTATCCATGAAGAGCAGCGTCAAGCTGAATATAATATTATCAGTTATTTTTCTTATTCTGAGAGAATCGTCCATCAACCGGACGTTGAAGGCTTGTTAATTGGCTCTCTGCACATATTAAATATTGGAAGAAAGTCTATCTCGAATCCCTATATCTGTATTCAACTTTCAGAAGAATCACCTTTTCATTTTTCCGGTAAATTTCTTCAAGGAAATACCTCCTATCCAATTCCTACAGGAGATACGTGGGAACGGTTCGATGATGTAAAAAATCCACGAGAGTATTGGTTACGTCCTGTTCATCAGAACGTGTTAAAACCGAATGAAAAGGTTAGTTTTTCTCCTTTTCAATTAAAGTGGTTACCATCCGCCAATTATTCAGGAATCGTTTCTTCTTTTACGTATTTCCATGAAGTTTCCGAAGGAATCCCTGTGCTCAATCCTATTAGTATTTCTGGAACAATCACGAAAGGAGGCGGTTTTCATGAGTCCTGAACACGAGACAATGGAAGATTTACTACAGAAGCTAACGAAGGAATGGATAAAGAGTCAATTGGATGATGAGAATAGGACTGATCAAAGCGTTATATTATTAGATTCTAAAACCATTCAGTTGTTATTGCTGATGGTACTCGCACGTGAGCTGAAGAATGATGGGACCAAACCAAACGAACCGATTCCTCAAGCTATCCACGACGCTTTAGACCATGCACTTGATACTCAACAAGAAAAATTCGAAACACTCTTGAAAACTCTTCAAGAGATTTATTTTCAGGACTAGTACTGTTCAATAGAGAACGAAAAAATGAAAAAAACATACACCATTTATATCGTTATGGTATATGTTTTCTTTTTATTTCTCTCCGAAACCGACAGTTTAGTGACGTTTCTTTGCTTTAATGAGAACAGATTTCCCTTGGAAACTAACAACTCTTCCGTTTTCTTCTTTCACACGATAATAGTTTCTCGTTTCAGGGGAAGCACTTAACATATACTGCTCCAATTCCCTTTTCTCCTGTACTGGTAACCCCATACGCGCAAACCATGATTCGAATGTAAACATTTTCCAAAATGAGGTCAGTTGCTCTACTTCAAACCCTACTCGTTCAATCATCGTCAACCACTCGGTTTTCTTCCATGCACGAAAATGACTAGGGTCACGTTTTTTCTCAATCTCATTATAAAATATATCTAATTCATTCTGTTCTGGTACGACGTTATCTATTAACAGAAACGTTCCTCCATCTTTTAAAACGCGATAACTTTCTAAAACGAAATCATTTACATTTGGAAAATGATGCGGTGCAATTCGGCATGTGACAGCAGAGAAGGTTTTCGATGGGAACGGCAATTTTTCGGCATCCCCCTTGATAAATTCAACATTTTCATACCCATTTTGACGAATAAACCTCTCAGCTTCCTTTAACATCTTTTCCGTCAAATCAAGTGCGACTACTTTTTTCGCGAACGGCGCAATCCCGTTTGCCACATGTCCTCCTCCTGTTGCTATATCTAACACGACATCCTTTGGCTTAACACCAGACAAGGCAATTAAAGTGTGTAAATCCTCCCCCTTTGCATGAATTTCACTTGTAACATAATTCCCAGCAAATTGTCCGAACTGCTCCTGCACCTTTTTTTTAATATCCATCCCTATCTCCTCCTTTTTCTCCCTTTACTTATAGAGTATCCGATATCATGCAATTAGAAAATTCGATAATACTTCTTAAAGTACATAATTTTTACTTATCATAAATTCATTAAAAGGTAAAAGGAATATATGGGTGAAATATAAATGAAGGAACACATGGAAACAGATAAGTAATGTATAGGCATGCATGGCAAAAACCGCCTCTTACAAAGAAGAGGCGGCATTCTTACTAATAACGAATAAAAAGGTGGATGGACAAATAAGTAAGCTTTAGTTAATTTGAGTGAATGAAGACCTTCAAACACCTAATCAAAGTTTTACTTGAGCATTTTATCCATACTACCTCCACGTATTCAACAATTAACTTTCTATATTAATTCGTTTTATTAATAAAGCCCATTCGCCCATTTAAGATTTGTCCAGGTGTTTTCAGCATAAACGTATTAGACGTTTCAGAGAAATCAATGGTTAAATTTTCATCTAAGAAAACCATTTTAGACTTTTCAACAAGGATCGGCATCTGATTCGTTTCAATGACTACATCCTCACCTTCGTCTTTTTCATCGACAAGCCAAAGTGTCGGTACTCCACTAACGACACATCCACAGCCTTCTGTTTCATACTTTAATTTTAATAATCCAGTTTGATCAGCAATTTTTTCATTGATTTTATCTTGAGCAACATTCGTTAACGTTATCTTCATCTGTCAAATCCTCCTTAATATGCTTTCATTTTATCATATGGACTCGTTTTTTCGTCTTAAATTGCTCACAGATTATTGCTTTTTCTCATGTTTCCGCTTACTATCAAAGAAGAAATATCTACATAAAAAGGGAGGAAGTAGAATGTCAAAAGTTCAAATTAAAGTAAATGATAACGGTTCATTTCGTGTATCTGGTGACGTAGAGCTGCTAGATGGAGAAGGAAATAAGCTAGACACTAAACAAGTCTTTTCCCTTTGTCGTTGTGGCCTATCACAAAGAATGCCTTTTTGTGACGGAGCCCATAAAACAAAGTTTCACTCCGTCGTTCGTGCTGAAAATGAGGAGAAATAAGAAAGAAGAAGCAACCGCTTAATGGTATGCTTCTTCTTTTACTATTATACTCTGACTATTTAATAGTGTGAAATGTTTAACAGGAACAACAAAAGAACAGCTTCCTCATCCACCTATATAAGACATTTCAATTTTACGTTTTGACGTACTTTCTTCCGTTCGTATTTCGGAATAACGATCATCTCGTTTTTCCCAAACGTTTCTAATTCTCTCGACAATCTCTTCGTCAGTTGTATCACTCCGTAAGAGCGTACGTAAATCATATCCAGATGACGCAAACAAACAAGTAAATAACTTCCCATCTGTCGAAAGCCTTGCCCTCGTACATGATCCACAAAAGGTTTCTGACACGGACGAAATAAAGCCAACCTCAGCCTTTGTTCCTTTATAACGATAGCGCTTTGCTACTTCACCAAAGTAGTCTCGATCTATGGGCTCCAGAGGATATTGCTCATGAATTTTCTCATATAGCTCCTTCTTCGTCACGACGTCTTTCATATTCCAGCCATTCGAGCTACCGACATCCATAAACTCGATAAACCTCAAATTGATTCCTTCCTCTTTAAAAAAACGAACCATTGGCATTATTTGTTCGTCATTCAACCCTTTTTTGACAACCATATTGACCTTCACTTCTAGTCCAACATCACGCGCTTTAAAAATGCCTTTTAAAACAGGCTCAACCCCTATGTTCATGTTATTAATTGCTTTAAATACTTCATTATTTAAGGAATCTAAGCTTACATTTACTCTGCAAATCCCGGCATCTAGTAATGATTGAGCATACTTAGCAAGAAACACTCCATTTGTTGTTAAAGTAATATACTTTATTGAGGGAATTTTCGATAATTGCGTAACTAACTTAGGCAAGTCTTTTCGCAGCAACGGCTCTCCTCCGGTTAAACGAAGCTTTTCTACCCCTAACGTCGAAAAGAGCGTAGCTAGACGAACAATTTCTTCAAAGGATAAAATATCGGCTTGTTTCATAAAAGGATAATCCTTACCAAATATTTCTTTCGGCATACAATAACTACATCGAAAATTGCAACGATCGGTTACAGATATTCGTAAATCACGTAAAGGGCGAGCTAAGGTGTCTAAGCTATTCATGATTACGCTCTCTCCTTATTTTCTATTTGAAACACTCATTATTATTTAATCTTTACACTCCAAGGTGTACAATTATGATAAGTACATTTTATAATCCATTTGGGTATTAATATTATGAAAGAATGAATTTTCTCCATCTTGCTCGTCCAAGTACCGGACAGATAGTTTATCTAAGAAATTTGTTACTTGATAATCCTGTTTGTTCAGTTGCTCTCTCAATATATCTTTTACGGTAAAATGATAAACGGCGATTAACGGCTGTTTTTTTGTATGGATAACAGGCACAACAGCATCAACTTTTCCATCAATATAAGCAAGCATTCGCTGTAGCATCCTTTTATTCATTAGTGGTACATCGATCGGTAAAACAAGATACCAATCTGCTTGCCACGAAGTTAAAGCCGTATATAGTCCACCAAGCGGGCCACAGTTTTGAAATGGTGGCAAATCACTTTTAATTTCAAGGTCTGTTTTGTCTCGGTAAGTTTGAAGCAAATTGTCGTTTGTCACCATGACTGTTTTATTCACAACTTCCGTAAGAGTTTTGATGGAGTATTCATATAATGGCGTGCCTTGATAAAGAGCGAACGCCTTATCACTCCCAAATCTCGTCGATTTGCCACCAGCCATTACTACTCCTATGATGTCAGCCGTCATTATTTTCACCACTATTCTTTCATTCTTGTATTGTATTGCCTATATTATCATGGTAACTTTATATTGATAGTGATGAATGTCACAGGTACTCGTTACTCCCTAATTCGCACCATTATTTTTTATCACACATGATTATGACGGTGCAGTAATTAGAGTTTATAACAACTTTTATTTTAAATAAACATAATCCACATTATGATAAAGATAGGAGGATGTACATGGAGGTCACCAAAATTAAACGTGACATTGATTTAATTTCAGATGAGTTGGCAAGATTATTAACTTCCATTAGTACTCCTAGAAAAGTGAAAGCAGGTAACTTTCTTTTTCAAGAAGGAGAAGATGCCTCTGAAATATATTTAATTAACACAGGCATGTTTCAAATTAGCCAATTAACTCCAGATGGGAAGCAACTAAATTTGCGTATTTGTAAAGAAAAGGACATTATTGGCGAATTAACCCTATTTACTGCGAACCCGAAATACATGCTAAGCGCACTTGCCTTAGCCGATAGCGAAGTACTCGTGATTAAAAATGATCTTCTTGAAGAAAAACTATTAAAAAATGCAGACCTAACCTTTGAATTTATGAAATGGTTAAATAATCATCTTCGTAAATTCCAAACGAAAATACGAGATTTAGTCATGAACGGAAAAAAAGGAGCTCTTTATTCTACTCTTATCCGTTTTAGTAACAGCTATGGTGTAAAAGTCGCTGATGGAATCTTAATTGATATTCATTTAACAAACCAAGAGTTTGCAAAATTTTGTTGTGCGACTCGAGAAAGCGTAAACCGAATGCTAAGAGATTTAAAGAAAAGTAATGTCATTGATACAACTAACGACGGCAGAATTATCGTGAAAGACCTTGAATACTTAAAGAATGAAATTGGCTGTGAAAATTGCCCTATTGAAATATGCAATATCGATTAAAAGTTTAAGAGGCTGGGACATAACTAGCTTCAAAAAGTGAGAAAGGTGAATTTGAGAGTTCTCAAATTCACCTTTCTTTTATTTTTGGGTTTGAATACTTGTATAACCTTAGTTAATGGCAGTGAATTTTCTTAAATTCACTGCCATTAATGCGAGGCCCATTTCGTTTTCTACCTTCGATTTTCCACGTACAGAAAATCGGGAGAAACACAAATTCGCTTTCAAGAATCCAAAA